>DUEP01000011.1 GCA_011176535.1 Anaerolineae bacterium
CTTTTTCCGTGAAGTGAAGTACTATCCCTCGGCGATTGTCGGTGTTTTGGTCATTGTCGCTTTGTTGATTCTCTCGCTCTATGCGGTGATCAAGATTCCCTATTCCGAAGCCATTGAGTTGTGGCGGGGCACTGGAGAGACCTGGTACCACAACCCCAAGACGGCTCCCCCGGCGTGGATCAACTACTTCCGTTCTCGCAAACTTCCCACCACCATTGTGCTGGATTCCCGCAAGGGAGGACCGGATATCGAGCGGAGCGAGAAGCCGTTGGGGAAGGGCAAGCAAATCGACCTGACTTTTACTTTTGATTATCAGGCGGATGATTTCCCCAGTGATCTGGTCATGTATTTTTATGTCACGGGAAACGGCAAGCAACCTTTTGCCACCGGCGAGTGGACGATGCCTGATGGCCGTACGGTGCGCTTGGGAAACTTTGCGATTAGTCACAGGTATAGCTTTCGTTTTACCCAGGAGAAAGACCTTTCCCGGCGGCTCAAGCGCATGTTGAAGCGGGAATTGCCCGTGGAGGTGGGGCTGTTTGTGGATCCTGCCGCTCTTCCGAAGGACCGAGAAACCCAGGTCGATATCAAGACCTTACCGCCTCTAAGGGGAAAGTACACCGTCCATGTCACGGTGACCACCTTTGACCCGGAGACGGATGTTCAGGCCGAATTGATTGTCTATGGAAAGGTCTACGGGTTGGCGGGCACTGATCATCTCCGGCGTGATTTGATGGTGGGGCTGCTTTGGGGAACGCCGGTGGCCATTGCTTTTGGGTTGATCTCCTCCCTGGTGATCGGTTTGGCGACCATGATCATTGCGGCCGTGGGCGTGTGGTACGGCGGCGTGGTGGACGAGACCATCCAGCGAATCACCGAGATTAACCTGGTGCTCCCCTTCCTCCCCATCCTGCTCATGGTGGGCATCTTTATCTCGCGCAGTCTGCTGACCATCATGTTGGTCACCATTGCGCTGAGCATTTTCGGCAGCGGGATCAAATCCTACCGCGCCATGTTCCTGCAGTTGCGCGAATCGCCTTACATCGAGGCGGCGCGCGCCTACGGCGCTGGCGATGGGCGGATCATCTTCCTTTACCTGATTCCGCGTATCTTGCCCATGTTGATCCCCGGTTTCGTCAGCGCCATCCCCAGTTTCGTCTTCCTGGAGGCTTCGCTGGCCGTATTGGGCATTGGTGACCCTGTGTTGCCCACCTGGGGGAAGATCATTCAGGATGCCCAGGCCAATGCGGCGCTGTACAAAGGGCTGTACTATTGGATTCTGGAGCCCTCGGTGTTGTTGATTGTCACTGGGTTGGGCTTTTCCCTGTTAGGCTTTGCCCTGGACCGGATTTTCAACCCCCGCTTACGGCAAGAGTGAGGATTTAGGCCAAGGAGAGTTGATATGGCTTCTGCGAAGGCAATCGATAAAGAGCACGCCTTGGTTGTGGATGACCTGGTCCTGTATTTCAAACTGACCCATGGCGTGGTGCAGGCGGTGGACCATGTGAGTTTCTCGTTGCGCCGAAATCGCGCGGTCGTGGTGATTGGCGAATCGGGGTGCGGCAAAACTTCCATGGGCCGTGCCGTGGCCCGTTTGCTCCCACGCAATGTGGGACGTTATACGGGCAAGGTGTACATCAACGGCATCGAGACCATGGGGCTGAGTGAAGAGCAATTTCGGGAGCAGGTGCGTTGGGTTGAGGTTTCCCTGGTGCCGCAGGCGGCCATGAACGCCCTGAATCCGGTGATTAAACTCAAGGACCAGGTTTTGGAACCGCTGCGTTTGCACTACCCGGATGTGGATGAGCAACAGGCCATCAAGCGACTTCACGAGGTGTTTGACTTCGTGGGGGTGCCCGATGGGTTTATCGAGCGTTACCCCTTCGAGTTGAGTGGTGGGATGCGGCAGCGGGTGGTCATCGCCATGGCGCTGATCACGGACCCCACATTGATCATCCTGGACGAGCCTACTTCGGCGTTGGATGTGCTCACCCAAGCCAACATCTACAATGTGCTCAAGAAGATCAAGTGGGAAAAGGGCACCAGTTTTCTGCTGATCACCCATGATGTGGCCACGGCCAGCGAATTGGCCGACGATGTGCTGGTGATGTATGCCGGTCACGCCGTCGAATATTCCAGCGCGGAGGAGTTTTTCGCCGAGCCGTTGCATCCCTACGCGCGGATGTTGATGGCCGCGGTACCGAAACTTTATGGCGATGAGGAGTTGCAGTTTATCCCGGGCCATCCACCCAGTTTGCTGAATCCGCCCCGAGGGTGCCGTTTTGCCGACCGTTGTCCCTTGGCCTTTGACAAGTGCAAACTGGAGCCGCCCACCTTCCGCGTTGGGGAGCGGTCGGTCAAATGTTGGTTGTACGAAAAAGAGGCCGATGGCGTGGCGTATTTGCCCGGTTCTGAATTGGAGCAACCTCAGCCCGAGGGAGAAACGGTATGAGCGAGCAACAGGTACAACTGGCAACTCGGCCGAGCACAGAGGCTCAGGCTGGCCCTTTGCTTTCCATTCGCAATCTGCGCATCTGGTATGAGTTGAAGCGCTTTGGCTTTCTCCACGCCGGTTATGTGAAGGCTGTGGACGATGTCTCCTTTGACCTGGATCGGGGGGAAGCCATTGCCGTGGTGGGTGAGAGCGGCTGCGGTAAGTCGAGTTTGATGAGAGCCATCTTGGGCTTGGTGCGCCCCCATGAGGGCCAGATTCTCTTTGAAGGCCGGGATATCTGGGCCGGGGGCCGGGAAGCGATGCGCCAGTATCGCATGGAAGTAGGGTATGTGCAGCAGGATCCTTATGGCGCTCTCCCTCCCTTTATGACCATCCGTCGCATCCTGGAAGAGCCGCTCATCCTGGCCGGCGTCAAGGATCGTGATGAGCGTTTGGAGCGCGTGATCAAGGTGTTGGAAGAGGTAAAAGTTACGCCGCCGGAGGACTTTCTCAACAAATATCCGCATATGTTGAGCGGCGGCCAACAACAGCGCATCGTGATCGCTCGCGCGCTTATCCGCAATCCGAAGATGCTCATCGCCGATGAACCGGTCTCCATGTTGGATGCGTCGGTGCGGGTGGAAATCCTCAAGTTGTTGGATGATGTGCAGAAAGAGCGCCATCTTTCGGTGATTTACATCACCCACGACCTCTCCACCGTGCGCTATTTCTCGCAGCGCATTTTTGTGATGTATGCCGGGAAACTCATCGAGAAGGCTCCGGTGCAGGATATCCTCCGCGATCCCCGGCACCCCTATACCTGGGCTTTGCTCAACGCCATTTCCGATCCCCTGGCGGAAAACGCGAAGAAGTTGCGCGATGTGCCCCCCGGCGAGCCGCCCTCGCTCATCACGCCGCCGCCGGGTTGCCGTTTCCATCCACGTTGTAGCAAGGCCATCCAGGGGATCTGTGAGGTCGAGGTGCCGCCGGAGTACACCGTGGCGCCGCGGCACGAGGTGCATTGCTGGTTGTATCGGGACGAGGCGTAGGCATGGTGTCTTTGTGGCGCTGGCAGGCGTTGGTTCGAGTGGCCGTGCTTCTGTTGGCCGCCGGCGTGGCGCTGCCCTTTGCCATGGTCATCGGGTGGTTGCCCTCGACCTTTCTCTTGAACTTTTTGGCCTATCTGGCGTCCGTCGTCGGCCTGTTCGTGGGATCCTACGGTGTCACGCTCATGTGGCGGGAGCGTCGGCGGGACAGGTAGCGCCGTGAGGACGGAAAAGACCCTCTTGCCCGACGGGGAGCAGCCTCCGTCGGGCTTTTTTGCGCTTGCGGCGTGCCCAGTGCCAACCGGGAAGCCCCCTTTGCCGAAAGGAGTATAATTATCCGCATGGCTCGCTTTGTGCGCAAATCCGTATCCTCTCGGCGCGGGTGGGGTGTGTTGCTTGTGGCGGCGTTGGTCGCGGTCGGGGGCTTTTGGGCGCTACGACCTTTCTTGACCCCTTACCTGAGCATCCTGTGGGCCCGGGTCAAATACGCCTTCGCGCCGCCTCAGCAGGTGGTGTTCGTGCCCCAGGATCAGGTGGCGCGCATCGTGGAAGCCACCCTGCGCGCCTACACAGCCACCGCCCAGGCGGAGAGGAGCACCCCGACGCCCACACCGTCCCCTCCGGGCCCGACGGTCACCTTGGCGCCTACGTTTACCCCCACCGTTACCCCCACCCCTCTCCCTGCCCGGGTTTACCTCAAGGGCGCGCGGCACGAATATCAGGAATGGAATAACTGCGGCCCGGCTACGCTGAGTATGGCCCTTTCGTACTGGGGCTGGAAGGGCTGGCAAACCACCGTGGCCCAGGTACCAAGCCCAACCCGCGGGACAAAAACGTCTCGCCCTACGAGATGGAAAACTTTGTCACCGGGCACACGCCATACAACTTCGTGTGGCGCATGGGGGGGGACTTGAACCTGCTCAAGCGTTTCCTGGCCAACGGCTTCCCCATCATGGTGGAGAAGGGCTTTTACGGCCATGGCTTTGAGGGCTGGATGGGACACTACGAGTTGCTGGTGGGCTACGATGACGCCAAAGGGCAGTTCACTGCCTACGACTCCTTCCGTGGCCCCGATTACCCTGTGCCCTACGACCGGCTGCGCGAGGATTGGCGGGCGTTTAATTACCTGTTCCTGCTCCCCTATCCCAAAGACCGCGAGGATGAAGTCCAGGCCTTGCTCGGCCCCTGGGCCGACGAGGCCTGGGCCAATCGCCGTGCCCTGGCCGTGGCTCAGGAAGAGACGCAAAGGCTTACCGGTCAGGCGCTTTTCTTCGCCTGGTTCAATGTGGCCACCTCGCATGTGCGCCTGCGGGAGTATGTGGATGCCGCCTATGCCTACGATATGGCCTTTGCCATCTATGCGCAACTCCCCCAGGATGAGCGCCCCTGGCGGATGCTCTGGTATCAAACTGGCCCCTATTGGGCGTACTACTACAGCGGTCGCTACCAGGATGTGATCAATCTGGCCACCACCATCTTAGCGGCCATGAGCGAGCCTATCCTGGAAGAGAGTTATTACTGGCGGGCTATGGCCAAAGCCGCCCTGGGGGACAAGGCGGGCGCCATCGACGACCTGGAAGAGGCCGTTCGGCTGAACCCCAATTTCCAGGCCGGGCTTTATCAATTGAGCATGCTCAAAGGAACCGGCCCCTGAGCGTCCCCCATCGCCAGAACAGTGACAAAACCCCCAGGGGTTCCCGATCCCTTGGGGGTGATTTGTTGGACATGAGAAGCGTTCCTGCGCCCGAAAAAGGGTGCTCTCCCGGGGTTACCTGCCGCTTCCGGCCTGGATTTGCGTTTCGGGGCTCCCGCATTCGCAGGCCCGGACGATGCGGCTACCCCGTTGCAGCAGCCCGTGATAGGCCACATCGTCGATGGCCCGGGCCACCCAGCCTTCCAGGTTGAAGGCCAGGGGGCCGAAGGCCGGAATCCACTCGCCGTTGTACTTGCGAGCAATATGGATATGGGTTCCGGTGCTGCGGCCACCCTCGCAGGAGGGATGCCCCACGGGGTCTCCGGCTTTGAGCAAAGCGCCCATGGGAACACGGTCCTGGGTGGCCAGATGGAAATAGAAGATTGTCCATCCGGTGTGCTCATTGCCGTCCATGTCCAGGTCGAGCACCACGGTGGCGTTTTCCGAGCGCACCACCAGGCCGTCGGCCACGGCCACGGCCCAGTCGTTGCTGGGGAAACACCCTCCTACGCCGCTCCGTGGGGCGAAGTCCAGCGCAGCGAAGGGCTGTAAGGTGCCCCAGGCGGTATGCGGCCCGCCGGTGAACGACCAGATGTGCCCATCGGGGAAGGGGAGGCGCAAAGGGGGTTGTTCCAACCCGCCGGGGATGTGCGGGGGCGGCGGGTTTTGCCAGGGGTCGCCGAACAGGGCCACATAAGTGCGGTAGAACCCCTGGGGGGAGATGGCCTCACGCCAGGCGTCGGCGGGTAGCATCTGGGCGAAGTAGGCCTGCAAGGCGGCCGTGGCGGCGTTGAGCCAAGGGTCGGGGCGGGCCTCGGTGCCGTCGCGCAATTCATAGAGATTCAGCAGGCCCATGCGCCAGCGGTAATACCCATCGTTGAGCAGATTGGCCGCATAGGAAAGTTGCAGGAACAGGCCCCGATGGGCGGGGTCGGCGTAGCCCAGCGGATAGCGCGCCTTTTCCTCGGGCAGGGTGGGCTGACTGAGGGCTCCCGCCTGGTATTCCAGAAGCGCCAGAAGCAGCCGAGGGCTGATGCTGTAATAGCGGGCGATATAGGCTATGATGTCCGCCCCGCTGCGGGTGGCACCGGCGGCGTATTCCTCGTGGTTTTTGAGCCAGCCCCCGTGACGGGCGACAAATGCCTCCAGATCGAAGTCGTCCTCCGCCGGGCCATTGACGAACAATGGATCGGGGAGGATATGGAAAGGCGTGCTCCAGAAAGGCTTGTAGTAGATGGGGACTTGAAGCCGGTAACCAGGGGGAAAGGTGGTGATTCGCCTGGGCAGGTCGGGATTGGCGGCGCGGATTTCGGCCTCGGTGGTGTTGAAATGGGCGGCGATGGCGGGCAGCGTGTCACCGGTCTGGGCGTGATAGATCACCAGGGTGCCGGGGGCGAACTGGGTGCGCGTGGGGAGTGGGGTGGGTGAAGGCCCGGCCTCGGAAGGGGAAACGGCTCCCCCTGCCCCGGCCCCCGGCGTAGGGGGCGGAGCCACGGCGACGGTCGTCGTGCAGGCGATCAGGAGAGACAGGGCGAGGAGGGCCAGCGCCCCAAAGATTCGGTGGATTTTACTCATCTTCTCCTCGGACGATGAGGCTCTTGGGTACGCCGTAAGGCGAGGCGACCACGGTTTGCCCGTCTTTGGTCAGGGTGCCTTGATAGGGGCGCACCCCGGCGTGGGCCACCCAGCCGCTGAGCACGAAGGGGAGCGGACCGTCGGCGGCGATCCATTCCCCGTTGTACTTGCGGGCGAAATGGATGTGGGTGCCGGTGGCTACGCCGCCCTCACAGGAAGGGTGGCCCAGGCGGTCGCCGGCCTCGACCCAGGTGCCGACGGGCACGCGGCCCTGGTCGGCGATGTGGAGGTAGAGCAGGTTCCAGCCTGTTTGCTCGTGACCGTCGCCGTCCAGATCCAGCATGACCACGCCCTGGGCCGAGCGCACCACCAGCCCGGGGGCCGAGGCGAGCACCCAGGCATAAGAGACGCGGCAGTCGGTGGCCGAGGTGGGGGCAAAATCGAGGGCGGCCCGGGCGCCGTCGTGCTCCCATGCACCGTGGGGGCCGCCGGTGAAGGCCCAGGGTTGGCCGGGGGCAAAGGGGAGGGTGAGGGGGGGCTGTGTCAGATCTGGGGGATAGAGCGGCTCCACTTGGCGCGCCCGGGCCCAGGGGTCGCCAAACAGGTCACGATACAGGGCCATGAACCCTTGTTCTGGGTCCATCACCCGCAGCCATTCCGTGGAGGGGTACAGTTGGGCAAAGAAGTACTGCAGGGCCACGGTGCCCGCGTTGAGGTCCGGGGCCAGACGGGCCGTGACGCCGTCGGCAAACACGATTTCGGTAAGCCAGCCTTCGCGCCAGCCGTAGTAGCCGATGGAAAGTTGATTGACGGCCCAGGCCAGTTGGCGGAAGAGCCCCTTGCGTTGGGCGTCCCGATACCCCAAAGGATAGTCTCTAGCTTTGGGGGAAAGTTCCTCAGCCGATTGGGTGAGCCAATGCCCCTGGTACTCCAGCAAGGCCAGCAACAGGCGGGGGTTGATGGAGTTGTCCTGGGCGATGCGGGCCACGATGTCCACCCCGCGGGTCTGGCCGGTGCTTTGGAGGTATTCTTCGTGGGCGTTGAGGTACCCCGGATAGGAAGCGGCGAAGGCGGCCACATCGAACCCGATGGCCGAAGGGGAGTACACGACTTCGCTATCGGGCATCAGGCGGATGCTGGCGGTGGTGTTGTGCAACTTGCGGGGAATGACCAGGAGTAGATTGGGGCTGAGCAGCCCCTGGGCGCTCAAAGGTTGAGAGGATTGGATCTCTTCCGGCGAGACGCCGAAGTGCGCCGCAATCACCGGCAGCGTATCCCCGGCCTGGGTGAAGTAAAGGATAGGGGGATTGTTGACCACATCGGGCGTGGCCGAAAGAGGGGTGGCGGTGATGGGGGTGGTCAGCGCGGTTGGGGTGAGGGAATTGACGGGACCTTCCACGGGCTCTCCTCCGCCGCCGGTGGCGGGGTTGTTAGGCGTGGGGAAGGTGAAGGGAGTGGGGAGGGGCAGTGGCGTGGGTATGGGGAAGTTGCACGCCGGGAGTATCCCTGCTCCCGCGAGGAATAAAAAAGCCAACCAGAGGTTGGTCTGGAGCATCGCCTTTCGCCATCGCATGTCAACGATATTATACCCTTCTCTCTGCCCGCTGACGCTGAAGTGGAGATGAAGCGTGAAACATTTTGTTGACGCTGACGGGGCTTTCTGTTACAATCGGCCTGCCCGGTGCGTTGTACCCTTCGCCCGGGCCTGTATAGCTTGGACGCTGTACAGATCCCGTTGAGGAGAAAGGGCTTGCGATGAAGGTTGTGTTATTGAAGGATGTGCCGAAGTTAGGACGGGCTGGTGAGGTCAAGAAAGTCGCCAACGGTTATGGGCGCAACTACTTGATCCCCCAGGGGCTGGCGATTCTGGCCACCCCCGAAGCGTTACAGCGGGCTGCCTCCATCAAGCGCAAGGCCGATGCGGAGCGGGCCAAGTTGAACCGGGAACTCTCGGGCTTGGCCGAGCGCATCCAGGGCCTGACGCTCTACTTCCCTGTGCGCGCCAGCGAGCAGGGCAAGTTGTACGGCTCGGTTTCGACGCAAATGGTGGCGGACAGCATCAACGAGCAGTTGGCGTTGGGTGAGGATGAGGCCATCAGCCGCCGCCAGGTTGAGATGCAGCCCATTCGCTTTTTGGGCGTCTACCAGGTGCCGGTGCGGTTGACGCTGGATCTGGTGCCCGAGGTGCGGGTGGTGGTATACCGCGAAGGGGAGGCGCCGCCCACCGACGAAGAACTGCTGGCTGCGGCGGCCGAGGCTGAGGCGGCCGAGCGGGCGGCGGAAGAGGCCGAAAAGGCGGAAGAGGAAGCGCCCCCCGCTGCCGGGGAAGGCACCGAAGGCTGAGCCTTCGCTGGCTTCTCCCCCTGACGTGCATAGTGCTTCGCTCTCAGGCGCAGCCTTCTCTGGACTGCGCCTGAGTTTTTGCTTTTCGGCGCGCTCTGGTGTAGAATAGGCTCGCTCCCCCTGCTTTTGCGACAAAGGTGCCCCGGTAATGGAAACAGAAATTGGTCAAGCCTTGCGCCGTGCGCGTCAAGCCCGCTCCCTGTCTCTGGAGCAGGTGAGCGATGCGTTGCACATCAAACCTCACTACCTCCGCGCTCTGGAAGAAGGCCRGTGGGAAGATTTGCCTTCTCCRGCCCARGGGCGGGGTTTTYTGCGCCTCTATGCGGCTTTTCTGGGGGTGGACCTGAAAGTCTGGCAGGAGGAGCCATCGGAAGGGAGCCGTCTGACRCCGGAGGGCGCGCCGTCGCCCTCATCGGCCAYGGAGGAGGCCGACGGGCCGCCAGCCCCMCCTGCTTTGTCGGAGGAGGCCATCCCCCASCCGGCCCCTGGRGAGGAAACGCAGGCCGACGACCCGGCAMAGCCCATTTTTGCCGAACTGGGGCGCGCCCTGCGCGAGCAGCGGGAGCGTYTGGGCATYTCCTTGGGCGAGGCGGAACGCCATACYCATGTGCGCCGCCRCAACCTGGAGGCYATGGAAGRGGGCCGCTTCGACGACCTGCCTTCGCCCGTGCAGGCACGGGGRATGTTGCAGCACTATGCRCGCTTCTTGCAACTGGACGCTGAYCGGTTGTTGCTGCGCTTTGCCGACGCCATCCAGGCYCGCTACCGYGCCYGGCAGCAGRCCGCCCCACGYCGGACTTTGCCYYCCCCGGTGAMCTYCTGGCCRCGCRTGCGCCTGCCGGAGCGCACTTTGGGGCTRGCGCTGGTGGTGTTGACGGTGCTTTTTGTGCTYTGGGGGGGCTGGCAGGTCTTCCGCGCGCGGGCTACCGCCGCGCCGGCGCCAACGCCGCCCTCGGTGTTGGAGGTGCTCTTCCCCACGCCCAGCCCTACGCCCACGCTGGCGCCTTTCACCGCCACGCCCACTCCAGCCGCTCCGGGCCTGTTGCCCGGCGAGGGGCAGGCCACCGGTCAGCCGGAGGCCCAGCAGGCGGCCAACGCCTCCAAGGCGCCCATTCAGGTCTATCTCGTGGTGCGCCAGCGGACCTATCTGCGGGTGGTGGTGGACGGCGAGGAGCGCCTGGCAGGCCGCGTCGTGCCGGGGAGTACCTATTTCTTCGGTGGGGAGGCGCGGGTAGAATTGACCACCGGCAACGGCGCCGCTCTGCAGGTCTATTTCAATCAACAAAACCTGGGCCTTTTGGGCCGTTTCGGCGAGGCCGTGACCCGCATCTACACCCTGAACGGGGTGCAGACGCCAACCCCTTCGCCAACGTCCACCCCCACGGCTACCCCTCCGGTGACCCCTACCCCCACGCCCACCCCGACGCCGACCCCCACGCCCCAGGCCCCTTGATGGGGGGATTGGGCCACAAACCACGCAAAGGATGGGCATGTTAACGAGAACCTTTCACCTGATTTCGCTGGGTTGTTCGAAAAACACGGTGGATTCTGAATCCATGGCTCAGTTGCTGCAAACGGAAGGCTATCGGCCGGTGGCGCATCCCGAAGAAGCCGAGGTCATCATCGTGAACACCTGCGGCTTCATCGCCCCGGCCAGGGAGGAGTCGCTGTCCGTGTTGCGCGAAATGGCCGCTCAGAAGCGACCGGGGCAGGTGCTCATCGCGGCCGGATGCCTCACGCAACGCTATGGTGAGCAGGTGGCCCGTCAGGTGCCTGGTGTGGACGGCATCCTGGGGGCGCGCCGCTGGATGGACATTCTGGAGGTGCTCCGACGGTTGCGCCGGGGGTCTCATCCTGAGCCGCTTTACCATCTCCCTCCTGTGCCCACGGTGAGCCAGGATGACCACGGCACCCATCGGGTCTCGATTCAGGGGGGGACGGCCTATCTGAAAATCGCCGACGGCTGCCGCCGCCCCTGCGCTTTTTGCGCCATTCCTCTGATCAAGGGCACCCTGGTCAGTCGCCCTTTGGAGGCCATTCTGGACGATGCGCGTTATGTGCAGGACCAGGGCGTGGAGGAACTCATCCTTATCGCCCAGGACACCACGGATTACGGGCATGATTTGGGGCTGAAAGACGGCCTGGCCGTGCTGCTGGAGGCGCTACTGCGGGAGGTCCCCGACATCCCCTGGATCCGGGTGATGTATGCCTATCCGGGTTATGTCACCGACCGCCTGATTGAGGTGATGGCCACGTATCCCCAGATTTTGCCGTATCTGGACATGCCCTTGCAGCACGCCCATCCGGCCACGCTGCGCCGTATGCGCCGCCCGGCCAACATTGAATGGGTGTACCGTACCCTGGAGAAGATGCGACGAGCTATGCCCGACCTGGCCTTGCGGACCACCTTTATCGTGGGCTATCCCGGCGAGACCGAAGAGGAGTTTCAGACGCTGCTGGATTTCATTGCGGAGATGCGTTTTGACCGTGTGGGCGCTTTCCAGTTTTCTTTTGAGCCGGGCACGGCCAGCGAGCCTTTGGGCGACCCCATCCCGCCGGAGGTCAAGCAGGCGCGTTGGGAGCGCCTGATGGCTCTGCAGCAGGGCATCTCGTTGGAGAAGAATCAGGCGTTTGTCGGTCGCGTGTTGGATGTGCTTATCGAGGGGTTTGACGAGGAAGCCAATCTCTCCATCGGGCGTTCGTACCGGGATGCGCCGGAAATCGACGGTCTGGTGTTGGTGGAGGGGTGTTACCCCGCCGGCCAGCGGCTACCCGTGCGGGTGACCGGTGCGATGGCGTATGACCTGACTGGAGTAGCCGTCTCATCTTCCCAGGCTTCAAGGAGAAAAAGCGCATGATCCTTTCGTTCGATGCCCCTGAGGTCCGGTTTGCCGTTCAGGCGGCTCAACTGGCAGCCAGCGTGGTGCAGCGGGTACAGAAGGACCTGGCCGCGCGAGCGCTGGACAAAGGCGATCGTTCGCCGGTGACCGTGGCCGATTTTGCCTCTCAGGCGGTGGTCGCGGCGTTGTTGGAACGGGCCTTTCCCAACGATGTGCTGGTGGCCGAAGAAGATGCGGCGACCTTGCGGACGCCGCAGGGCGAACCGTTGCGCACCTTAGTGACCCGCTATGTGCGGCAACACTTCCCGCTGGCCTCGGGGGCGCAGGTGCTGGACTGGATCGACCGGGGCCGCGGTGACCCCGGGGAGCGCTTCTGGACCCTGGACCCTATCGACGGCACCAAGGGGTTTCTCCGAGGCGATCAGTATGCGGTCGCCCTGGCCTTGGTGTATCGCGGGCGGGTAGAAATCGGAGTGCTGGCCTGCCCCCATTTGCAGGAGGCGCGCATGATGCATTCCAGCGGGCCGGGCACCCTGGCTTTGGCCGTGTATGGACTGGGCGCCTGGTGGTCCGACATGAAGGGTACCCTGGTTTGGGAGCCTTTGCAGGTTTCGCGGCAGGGCGACCCTTCGCAGGCGCGGATTTTGCGCTCCTTCGAATCGGGGCATACCAACGCCGATCAGGTGCAGGCGCTGGCCGAGGCATTGGGCGTCACGGTGGAGCCCGTGTGCCTGGATAGCCAGGCCAAGTATGTGTTGCTGGCCGCCGGGGAAGGGGAAATTTATGTGCGGTTGCTTTCCCCCCAGAAGCCGGATTACAAGGAGAAAATCTGGGACCAGGCCGCGGGGTCGTTGATCATTCAGGAGGCCGGCGGTCAGGTGACCGATTTGGATGGTCGCCCCCTCAACTTCCGTACCGGACGCAGCCTGACCGACAATCGGGGCGTTGTGGCGACCAACGGGGTGTTACACCGGGCGGCGCTGGAGGCCTTGCGGCGCATCGGGGCTTGAGCCATGGGGGCTGGCGCGAAGGCGGCGTGGCGCTGGATGGGTGCGTGGTGGTGCCGGCAAGGCGCGTCCACCCTGGCGTTGGGGATGGTGTTGATGGCCGTGGTGGGCAGCCTCTGGGTGGCGACGCATATTTTTGAAGACATTCCCCATCTGGAGGATGAGTTCGCCTACCTGTGGGAAGCGCAGGTGGTGGCGCAAAGGCAGGTGCGCATTCCCTCTCCCCCTGAACCGAAAAGTTTCCTGGTGCCGTTTGTCATCGACCACCAGGGGTGGCGTTTTGGCAAGTACCCTTTGGGCTGGCCGGTGATGCTTTCCTTCGGGGTGCGTTGGGGGCATCCGGCTTGGGTGAACGCGTTGCTGGCGGGCCTGGCCGTCTGGTTGACTTTTCGCCTGGGGGAGCGGTTGTGGTCGCCTGAGGTGGGGTTGTTGGCCGCTGCACTGACGCTGACCTCCCCCTTCTTTTGGCTGAATGTGGGTTCCCTGCTCTCGCATCCTTTGGGCCTGGTGCTCAGTGCGGCCTTTGCCTTAGCCTGGCTGGATGGAATGGCGCCGCGCCGGGAGAAGGGGCCGCCATCTTGGTTGACGGCGCTCACCGCGGGAGGAGCCCTGGCGGCTCTCATCCTCACCCGCCCCTGGACCGCCGTGGGAGTGGCGCTTCCTTTTGGGTTGTGGGGCAGCGTAGGGATGCTGCGTGGCCCGGGCAGGGTCCGGCGCTGGGTGCTGGCCGTGGGGATGGTGGCCCTGTTAGGGGTGGGGGGACATTTGTGGTGGCAGACAGTGCTCACGGGGAGCCCCTGGACGAACCCTTACACGCTCTGGTGGCCATATGACAAAGTGGGCTTTGGGCCCGATGTGGGGCGCCATGGGCACACCTTGCATCAGGCTTGGGTGAACACCCGGTTTAGCCTGCGGGCGGGAAGCGCAGACCTGTTCGGTTGGGGATGGTATTCCTGGCTTTTCCTCCCCCTTGGTTTGTGGATGGCACGGAAGAACCGCCAGAGTTGGCCTGTGCTGGCCGTGTTTGGCAGTTTGGTGCTGGTTTATCTGGCTTATTGGGTGGGGGCGTGGCTGTTCGGCCCGCGTTACTATTTTGAGGGGTTGTACAGTTTGACTTTGTTGACCGCTTTGGGGGTGTTTAGCGCGGCGGGATGGCCGGTAAAGCGTCGCCCCTGGCCCCGAAGGCGGGGCTGGCGGCCTTTGGCCGTGACCGCTTTGCTGGCTTTGCTGGTGGGGCTCAACGTGGCTTTTTACCTGCCTCTGCGCCTGGGAGGGATGCGTGGCCTCTACACCATTCGGCGGTCGCGATTGGCGCCTTTTCTCTCCGCCGAGGCCCAGCGTTTGACCCCTGCCCTGGTGATTGTGGACACGGAGCATTGGATGCCTTACGGCAACTTGTTGGTGCTGGAGGACCCCTGGCTGACGACGCCCTGGATCTTCGCCTGGAGCCGGGGGGCCGGGCCGGACCTCCGCGTGGCTCAGGCGTTCCCCGACCGCACGATCATACGGTACAATCCTGAAGAGCCTTACCGTTTTGTGATCTGGCGTTACCCCCAGCGTTGAATCGTATCCTTTGCAGGTTAAAGCGCGTCTTGCAGTGGCTTGTCTAGTGATGTCACCGTCATGATAGTGGACATTAATCCCCTTAGCGTACATGTCTCCGGTAGAATGAGCCTCAAGGCAACCTGCTGATACGCTGAGTTGGGAGAAAAGAGCCCCCTTAACCCAACAAGGGGGCTCTTTTGTGCTACCGTACCGGAGAAAAAAGAACGCTCCGGGCAGGCAACCCGGCGGCACCCGAAGACACCTCCTTAGGGCTGCTTCCTCTCGGACCTGACCCGGTTCGGAGGGCTTCGCCGCGCCGGACCCACCCGGAGCGCCCTAAGCATACCGCGAGGTCTTGGTCTTGTCAATGGCAACGAAGCCCTGTTCGTTTGTCTCGAACACCAGGTATACTATACCTATGACCATGACCCGCTCTTTTGCGTGCTATGACCTGGCCGTCGATATCGGCGGCACGCACATCCGTGCGGCTTTGTACCCTGCCGGCCGCAGGCAACAAGTCGCGCGAGGCGATATCCCCACGCAGGGGGAGCAGCCTCCCCATGAGCGCCTGGCGGCGTTGCTGCGCGATCTGTGGCCTTCCCAGGGCACGGTGCAGGGCATCGGCGTGGCTTCGCCCGGGCCGTTGGACCCTTACCGGGGGGTGATCCTGGCCACCCCCAACATCCCGCAATGGCGCGACTTCCCTCTGGTGCGTTTCCTGCAAGAGCGGTTTGCCGTGCCGGTGGTGCTGGACAACGACGCCAACGCGGCGGCCCTGGGCGAATGGCGCTACGGAGCGGGCGTGGGGCATCACCACCTGCTTTACTTCACCGTCAGCACGGGCATCGGTGGCGGGGTCATCGTAGAGGATCGCCTGCTACGGGGGGCTGCCGGATTGGCGGGCGAGTTGGGCCACATCACGGTGCTACCCGATGGCCCGCTTTGTGGCTGCGGTCAACGAGGGCATTTGGAGGCGGTGTCCTCCGGCACGGCCATCGCCCGTGCTGCCGAGGAGGAGTTGGCCCGCGGTGTGCCTTCGCGGCTGGCCAGGGCGCCTCGCCCGCTCACCGCTGCCCTGGTGGCCGAGGCCGCTCACCAGGGGGATGCCCTGGCCCAGGCCGTGCTGTCCCGCGCGGCGCATTTCCTGGGCCGTGCCATCGCCGACTATCTGCACATTTTCAACCCCACCATCGTCATTTTGGGCGGGGGCGTCGTTCGCGCCGGGGAGGTGTTCCTCCGCCCGCTACGCGAGGCGCTTCACGCCTCGGTGATGACGCCGGCTTACCTGGATGGCCTCACCATGACCACCGCCCGCCTGGGCGATGACGCCGGTCTCCTGGGCGCCCTGGCCCTGCTACGCGAATCCCAACCCTGAGCGGATTGGAGTCTCATGCGCGTGATCCTCACCCACGACAACGCCGATTTCGACGCCATCGCCTCTTTGCTGGCCGCCCACTTGGGGGATGAGCGGTACATTCCCGTGCTTCCGCCACGGGTGAACCGCAATGTGCGGGCTTTTCTCACCCTCTATGGGGCCGAATTGCCGCTACATCCGGCCGAGGATCTGCCTGACGAACCGGTCGAAGCGGTGCTGCTGGTGGATACGCAGACCCTGCCCAGCCTGCGCAACATGTCCCCCGAGGTGCCGGTGCGGGTCATTGACCACCATGCGGCCAAAGCACGCCTCAAACCCCACTGGCAGGTCTACCTGGAGCCGGTCGGGGCGACCGTCACTTTGCTCCTCGCCCCTCTCCAGGAGCGCGATGTTGCCCTGACGCCCCTGCAGGCCACCCTGTTGTTGTTGGGGATTTACGAGGACACCGGGTCTTTGACCTATCCCAGTACCACGCCGCGCGATGTGCGCGCCGCGGCTTACCTGTTGGAACGGGGCGCCGATTTGCAGTTGTTGGCCGACTATCTTTTCCCGCCTCTGACGCCGCAGCAGCGTATGCTCTACGACATTCTGCTGGCCAACACCGAAGCACGCCGCCTTCAAGGGGCCACCGTTGCTGTGGCTCACGCCCGGGTGGAGGGCCTGACCGACGAAGTGGCCTCTGTGGCGCACAAACTGCGGGATACCCTGGAAACCGATGCGTTGTTCATCCTGGTCACGGTGCCCGGGGGCATCCAGTTGGTGGGGCGGGCGACTTCGGAACGGGTGGATGTGGGCAGCGTGGCGCGTCATTTCGGCGGAGGCGGGCACCCTCGCGCGGCGGCAGCCCTGGTCAAGTCCCGTGACCTGGAGGCTGTGCGCCGGCAACTTTGGGAGGTCATCCCGCGCTATGTACGCCCGGGCCTCACCGTGGGGCAGATCATGTCCCGGGGGCCTCAGGTGCTCGCCCCCGATACCCCGGCCAGAGAAGCCGCCCACCTCATGCAGACCTTTGGCTACGAGGGCTACCCCGTGGTGCAGGATGGCAAGGTGACCGGTTTGCTCACCCGCCGCGCCGTGGACCGTGCTTTGGCCCATGGCCTCAACCTCCCTGCCCGCCGCTTGATGGAGGCCGGCAGCGTGACCGTGCGGCCCGAAGATTCCATCGAAACCCTCCAGCAAATCATGACCGACACCGGCTGGGGGCAGGTGCCCGTGGTGGACGAGACGGGGCGCATCATCGGCATCGTTACCCGTACCGACCTCATCAAGACCCTGGCGCCGCGCCCCCGTCTGCCGGGGCGCCTCAACCTGGCCGCTCGTCTGGAAGCCAGCCTGCCGCCTGCCCGCCTGGCCCTGTTGCGCGCTGTGGCCGCGCTGGCAGAAGCGCAGCATTTCGCCCTTTACATCGTGGGGGGCTTTGTCCGCGATTTGCTCCTGGAGCGCCCCAGCCCTGATTTCGACCTGGTGGTGGAGGGCAACGCCATCGCGCTGGGCCGCGCCCTGCAGAAGCGCTTCGGGGGACGGTTGACCACCCATCGTCGCTTTGGGACGGCCAAGTGGCATCTGGAGGACATCCGGGAGGATTTGGCCCAGGCCCTGGAGGAATACCTGCCCGCGGGAGTTCGGCCCACCTCTCTGGACCCTGCTGACCTGCCCGCGGCCCTGGATCTGGTCACCGCCCGGACCGAGTTCTACGCCCACCCCACGGCCTTGCCCACCGTGGCCAAGGGTTCCATCAAGTTGGATTTGCACCGCCGCGACTTCACCATCAACACCTTGGCCATTCGCCTAGACGGGCGGCACTACGGCGAGGTGCACGACTACTGGGGCGGCCTGGACGACCTGCGGAAGGGCGTCATCCGCGTGCTTCACTCCCTCTCGTTTGTGGACGACCCCACGCGCATGTTGCGCGCCGTGCGGTTTGAGCAACGTTTTGGCTTTACCATCGAGCCGCGCACGCTCCAGTTGTTGCAGGAAGCCCGCGATTTGCTCGACCGGGTCTCCGGCGACCGAGTGCGCCACGAATTGGAGGCCATGTTTCGCGAGGAGCGGGCCGAGGCCATGCTGGACCGTCTGCGGCAATTGGGCCTGCTCTCGGCCATCCACCCCCGCCTGTTTTGGGATGCTGGGGCCGCCCGACGCTTCGCGCGCCGTCACACACCCCCGGAGGACAGTTGGGGGGATCTGCCCCGACCACGCAGGATGCCCCTGCCCATCGTGCTGGGGTATACCCTCTGGCTGATGGTGCTGCCTCCCAAAGAAGTGGAAGCCATCCTCAGGCGGCTCCTGGCCCCCAAACGCTTGCTGGACATTGCCGTGGGCGCCGCCACCCTGTGGGCGCAACGGGAGGCCCTGCGTGCAGGGCGGCCCAGCAAGGTCACCATGACCTGTGAGACCTACCCGCTGACCTCCTCCTACGCTCTCTATCTGGCCTGTCCGGAGGAGGACCCCCTTCACGAGAAGTTGGCCCGTTTTGCCGCGGAATGGCGGCATGTGTGCCCCACCGTTACCGGCGACGATTTGCGCCGCCTGGGCCTGCCTCCGGGGCCGGTGTACAAGCGCATTTTGCGTCGCCTGCGGGCCGCTTGGCTGGACGGCGAAGTGCGACACCTCGAGGAGGAGCACGCTTTTCTGGACCGCCTGCTCGCCGAGGTCGCCTGAGCCGCCCTGGCCAATCCTCATTCGTTCAGGATCCCCATGGCCATAGATGTTGCTCAGGCCCGTGCCGAGACACCCGGCTGCGCCCATGTGGTGCACTTCAACAACGCTGGCGCGGCGCTCATGCCGCAGCCGGTGTTGGAAGCGCTCCACGATTATCTGGATTTGGAGGCTCGCCTGGGGGGCTACGAGGCCGCCGATGCCCGGGCCGAGGACCTGGAGCGGTTCTATACCACCGCTGCCCGCCTGCTCAACGCCTCGCCCGATGAAATCGCCTTCGCCGAGAGCGCCACGCGGGCTTTCCAGATGGTGTTTTACGCTTTCGCCTTTCGTCCCGGCGAGCGCATCGTCACCTGTCTGGCCGAGTACGGAAGCCAGGTGATTGCCTATTTGCAGCAGGCGCGGCGTTACGGGGTGGAGGTGGTGTTCGCCCCTAACGACGGCTCAGGGCAGGTGGATGTGGCCGCCCTGGACGACTTGCTCGACGAGCGCACCCGTCTCATCGCCGTGGCCCATATCCCCACAGGCAACGGGCTGGTCAATCCGGTGCACGAGGTGGGACGGATCGCCCGTGCCCATGGGATCCCCTTCTTGCTCGACGCCACCCAGAGTGTGGGCCAACTCCCCGTGGATGTGCAGGCCATTGGCTGCGATATGCTGGTCACCACGGGGCGTAAATATCGGCGCGGGCCGCGAGGTACGGGACTGCTCTATGTGCGCCGGGATTTGCTGGCGCACATAGAGCCCCCAATGCTCGACTTGCACGCGGCCACCCTGACCTCCCCCTCCACGTATCAGGTCCGTCCGGACGCCCGGCGGTGCGAGGCCTGGGAGCAGAACCTGGCGGGCAAGGTCGCCCTGGAAGCCGCCATGGCGTATGCCATGCGCTGGGGATTGGAAGCCATCCGGGAGTGGGTGTTCACTCTAGGTGAGATGTTGCGCCAGCGGCTCCGGCAGGTACCGGGGGTCCGGGTGACCGATGTGGGCGCGCAGAAAAGCGGGATCGTGACCTTTGTCCCCGGGGCGCGTTCGGCCGCCGAGGTCCGGGATCGGCTCCGAAGGCAGGGGATTCATGTCTCGGTATCCCGAGGCTCAGGGAGCCTGGTACTCTTTCGGGAATTGGCGCTTAGGGAGGTGGTGCGGGCCTCGGTGCACTACTACAACACCGAGGAGGAAGTAGAACGGTTCGTCGCTGCATTGAGGGGGATGTTATAGGGGGGCGACCCTGCCGGGCCGCCCCATGGCTTAGCCGCGGTAGGCCAGCAAACGCAGGCCGTTGAGCACCACGAGCACGGTGCTGCCTTCGTGGCCGACAACCCCCAGGGGCAGGGGCAGGTCGGCGCCAAAGGCCAGGGCCACCAGGAGCACGATGACGGCCAGCGAGAAGGTAAGGTTCTGCCACACCACACGCCGGGCGCGGCGGGCCAGGCCGATGGCGTAGGGCAGGTGGCTCAGGTTGTCGGCCATGAGCACCACATCGGCGGTCTCTAAGGCCACATCGGTGCCGGCACCCCCCATGGCGATGCCCACATCGGCCGTGGCCAGGGCCGGGGCGTCGTTCACGCCGTCGCCCACCATGGCCGTGGGGCCGTAGCGCCGGCGGAGGCTCTCCAACACCGTGACCTTGTCTTTGGGCAACAGACGGGCGTAGGCTTCGTCCACGTCGACCTGGCGGGCGATGGCCTGGGCCACCCGCTCGTTGTCCCCGGTGAGCATGACCACCCGCTCAATGCCCAGTTTCTTGAGCCGGACCACCACCTGGGGCGCGTCGGCGCGGATGGTGTCGGCCACGGCCACCACACCCAGCCAGGTCTGGGCAGTGGCGTCGTAAGCCAACATGGCGGTCTGGCCCTGCTCTTCCAGTTGATGCAGCCGTTCGCGCAGGGCGGTGGGCAGCACCACATCGCGCTCGGCGAACAGGCGTTCGTTGCCGATCCAGAGGAGGTGCCCATCGACCCACCCCTCGACCCCCTGGCCCACCAGGGCGCGGAAGTCCTCGGCCGCGGGCACTTCCAGACCGCGCTGCTGTGCCTCGTGAACGATGGCGCGGGCGATGGGGTGTTCGGAGCGGGCTTCCACGGCGGCCACCTGGCGGAGGAAGGCGTCTTCACGAACGTCATCGTAGGGGTACAGGCCAGTCACCTTGGGCTCCCCCTCGGTCAGGGTGCCGGTTTTGTCAAAGGCCACCACTTTGATCAGGGCCGTCTGCTCCAGGTAGGCCCCACCTTTGAAGAGCACGCCGTGGCGCGCGCCGTTGGCAATGGCCGAAAGGATGCTGGCCGGGGTGGAGATGACCAGGGCGCACGGGGAGGCCACCACCAGCCAGGTCATCGCCCGGTAGAAAGTGCGGTCGAAGGGAGTGTGGAAGCCCAACACCGGCACGACCACCAGGAGCACGGCCCCCAAGAGCACCAGTTTGGCATAGACCTGCTCGAAGTCGTCCAGCATGCGCTGGGTGCGCGCCTTGGCTTCCTGAGCCTTTTCGACCAGTTGCACGATTTTGGCCAGAGTGGTGTCCTGGGCCAGGTGGGTGACACGCACCTCCACGGCACCGGTGGTGTTCACCGTGCCGGCGAACACGGGGTCGCCAGGGCGCTTGGGCACAGGCACGGATTCGCCAGTGATGGGCGATTGATCGACTTCGGTCTCACCGCTCACCACCTCGCCGTCGATGGGGAAGCGTTCCCCAGGACGCACCAGGACGATGTCTTCCAGGCGCAGGGCTTCCACGGGGCGCTCGACCCAATCCGCGCCCTCTTTGACCAGCGCGATGGGCGGGCGGAGTTCGAGTAGTTTTTCGATGGCCTGGCGGTTGCGCCCCAGGGCGTATTCCTGCAAGGTGTTGGAAAGGGAAAACAGGAAGAGCAGGATGGCGCCTTCGGTGGGCTGCCCGATGAAGGCGGCCCCCAAAGCGGCCAGGATCATCAGCAGGTCCACATTGAATTCGCCGCGACGGAGGGCGCCCACGCCCTCGATGGTGCCTAACAACCCCCCTGCGCCATAGGCCACGACGTACAGGGCGGTGATGCTCCGGGCAGGCAGGCCGATCCGCGCGCCGAAGGCGGCCAGCAGAAGGGTGATCAGGGTGATTGTGGTGAACATGGCCTGGGCGCGGATGCCCGTCAGCCCCCAGCGCTCCCAGATGGGGAGGCGTTCCTCGGTCCCTGCAGAGGGGGCAATCGTGACCTCGGCCGTGGCACGGGCGCTGTCGGTTTGCGGACCGATGTGGACTTCAATTTGTCCGTCCTGATAGGTGGCCGCAGGTTGGAAGGCCCCTTGGGCCAGGGCCTGAAAATGGGCGGTGAGTTCCTTGCCCAGGTCGGCCGCGCAGTCGGCGCAGGCCGGCGTGTTGGCCAGGGCGCAGCGTTGCACCTGGGCCCAGGCTTTTTCCCCGGCGCGGCGCACCACGCTCAGAGCCTGACCCCGATCCATCACCCGCGGGTCGTAGACGATCTTCAGCCGGCCTTGCTGGAGGTCTAACTTGGCTTCCTGGATGCCTGCGTGCCCGCGCAGGGCATCGCTAAGGACATCGGTACACCGCAGATGTGGTGGGGCGACGGGCGTTTTCTCCAGGGTTTTGGTCGTCATCTTTCACTCCCGATGTGCTCAGGTTCGTCAACCGGGTTTTCGAGAAAAATGGGGTGGGTTCCACGAGGCGTGCGAAACAGCCCTCAAGGGTCGCTGAAGCCTTGAGGTTGGCCGATTTTCGCGATGAGGGAAGGAGGACGTGGGTTAGTTTTGGGTTTCCTGAGCCTGTGAGGTCATGGGCTCAGGATGGGGAGTGTCCGTTTCCCGCTGGCAGTCGGGGCACAGACCGTAATACATGATGCGGGCCCCCAACATGCGGTACCCCGTCAGGCGCTGGGCTTCCTCCTCCAGAGCGGAAAGTTGCGCCAAAGGCAGATCGACGATGCGGTGGCATCGCACGCAGGCCAGGTTGAGATGGGGATCGATGTCGGCGTCGTAGTGCATGGTGTTGTCGCCTGCGTCGCCTAAGGCGTGGACCGCGCCCAGTTCGACCAACGCCTCCAGGGTGTTGTAGACTGTGGCCAGGGAAAGCGAAGGGAAAGAGGGTTTCAGGTCCTCGTAAATCTGTTGCGCCGTGGGATGGGTCTCTTTGGTGGCCAGATAGCGACAAATGACCCGTCGCTGCGCGGTAAGGCGCAGCCCACTGGCTTGCAGGGTTTCCAGAAGGCGCTTCTCGATGGCTTGGATGGTTTCGGCTGTTCGCATGGGAACCTCGCTCTCGGTGTGGAACAGTTTTTTCTTTGTCTTCATTCTAAAGAAAATTGTACCAGAAACGCGGGAGTTGGCAACTGTATAGAAAAAGGATACCGCATGTTGCATTTTTCACCTCCCTCGTTTTCCCCCTGGTGGGAACGAATGCAGTATAATCAACCAACCAGCAGAGCACCGGTACCCTGATGACCACGCCATCAGGGTGGCAACGCGAGGCCGACTTTTCGCCTTTTTGGAAGACCATTCGACTTGTCAGGGGGCATGCTGAGAAGAAGGAGGTTGTCGATGAAATCATCGGTAGACTGGTTGTTGACCAACGCGCTGGTCCTCACCATGGACACTGAGATGCGCATCTACGAACCCGGCGCGGTCGCCGTGCAGGGCGAGACCATTGTGGCCATGGGCCCGGAGGCGGAGATCACGGCTGCCTATCAGGCCCGGCACACCCTGGACTGTGGGGGCAAAGCCTTGCTCCCCGGCCTGGTGAACGCCCACACCCATGTGCCGATGACCCTGCTGCGGGGGCTGGCCGACGACCTGCGCCTGGATGTCTGGCTGTTGGGCTACATGATGCCGGTGGAACGGGAGTTCGTCTCACCGGAGTTCGTGCGCCTGGGCACTTTGCTGGCTGCTGCTGAACTCATCCGCTCCGGCGTGACGGCTTTCGCCGACATGTACTACTTTGAAGAAGAAGTGGCCCGCGCCACGGCCGAAGCCGGGTTGCGAGCCGTGGCCGCTCAGACGGTGCTCAAATTCCCCACCCCGGATGCGGCCTCTTATGAGGAGGGCCTCGAACGGGCCGAGGCCTTCATCCGCCAGTGGAAGGGCCACCCGCTCATCGTCCCCGCGGTGGCGCCTCACGCCCCTTACACCACCACGCCGGAAATCCTCAAAGCCTGCACGGATCTGGCTGTGCGCTATGATGTACCCCTGCACATCCACCTTTCCGAGACCGCCCAGGAGGTCGAGGAGATGCGCCAGGCCACGGGCATGCCGGTGATCCCCTATGTGAAGAAGCAGGGCCTTTTTGAGGCCAAGGTGATCGCGGCGCACTGTGTGCACATCGACGAGGGCGAGATGCACACGCTGGAGCACAACGCGGCCGGGGTGGCGCACAACCCTACCTCCAATCTCAAACTGGCCTCGGGTATTGCGCCGGTAGCCAAGATGCTCGAGGTGGGCGTCAAGGTGGGCATCGGCACCGACGGCACGGCCAGCAACAACGACCTGGACATGTTCGAGGAAGTGCGCCTGGCCGCCCTTCTGGCCAAAGGCGCCACGGGGGACCCCACGGCCCTGCCGGCTTCCACGGCCCTGCTCATGGCCACCCGCATGGGCGCTGAAGCCCTGCACATCGATCACCTGGTGGGCTCCTTGGAGCCGGGCAAGCGGGCCGACCTGATTTTGGTGGATATCTCTCCGGTGCACAACAGCCCTCACTTCCGCCACGACCCCAACGCGCCTTACGCCCAACTCATCTACGCCGCCAAATCCACTGATGTCACCGATGTGATGGTCAACGGGCGCTGGCTGATGCGCGAGCGCCAACTGCTCACCGTGAATGAGGAGGACCTGTTGGCCCAGGCGGCCGAGTACGCCCGCCGTATCGACGCCTTCCTCATCCGCCGCGAGCAGTCGGTGCTTTCCAAACTGGTGGCCATCGAAAGCGCCACCGAAGAGGAGAGTTTCGAAGTGCAGGTCAAGGTGCGCGTGGCCGATCGGGAGGCCGTGCGGCACGCCATTTTGGAGCATCCCGACCTACGCATCCTCTACAGTCGCCACTACCGCCAGTACGACACCTACTTCGAGTTCGCCGACCCGGCCGAAGGGCGGTTGCGCTACCGCGAGGACGAGTTCATCGCTCCCGATGGCTCGGTGGAGCGGGTGCGTTATCGCCTCACCCTCATCGGCCCGGCCCACGAGCGCACCTTCCCCCACGCCGTGGTGCTCAATCGCAGCCGCTACCTGGCCCAGGCCACCCACAGTCTGCGCTTCTATCGGGAGTACTTCAAGCCGGTGCGCGAGTTTACCGTGGAGAAGGACCGCCTGCGCTGGAAGGTAGCCTTCCGCGACACGGAGTTCTACATCAACCTGGACCACCTCCTTCAACCTCCGCTGGGTGATTTCATCGAGATCAAGGCCCGCACCTGGGCCCGCCGCGACGCCGAGAAGAAGGCGCAACTGGTGGCCGAATTGTTGACCACCCTAGGCGTCCAGGCCGAGGCGGCGTTGGAGGAGGATTACGCCGACCTGGTGGGCGCGGACTGATCCCCTGGGATGGCCTGTCCCCTGGGTTCTGGCCGGGATAGCGAGCCCCACCACTCCCCCTGTACCCCCCTCTCCTTCCCTTCCTAAGGGGAGGAGAGGGGGGAGCGGCGCAGGGGGGTGAGGTGGGTATCCTCGAAGACGACCCACGAAGTACGAATACACGAAGTCACGCACATCGAGGTGCTCTATGAAGCCAGCCGTCAAGACGGCCTCTGGGGTAGGGATTTTCCCTTTCTTCAAAGTGTTCGTTGTGTCCTTTGGTCACTTCATCCACGACACCTTTTCGGCCTTTCTGGGCCCTTTGTTGCCCTGGCTCATTGAAAAGTTTGACCTGAGTTACGCCCAGGCGGGGAGCCTGACGGCGTTCATTCAGGCTCCTTCGGCGCTCAACCCCTTCATCGGCTACCTGAGCGATCGCCTGGCGCTGCGTTATTTTGTCTCCCTGGCCCCGGCTGTGACGGCCACAGGCATGGTGTTGCTGGGGGTGATGCCCAACTACGTGGCCCTGGCGGCGTTGTTGTTGGTCACGGGGTTCAGCGTGGCCGCCTTCCATGCGCCTGCGCCGGCGTTGGTGGCCCACCTGGCGCCCAGGCAGGCTGGCCGGGGGATGAGTTTCTTCATGGCGGGCGGCGAGATGGGCCGGGTGGTGGGCCCCTTGCTGGCCGTGTGGGCCGTCGGGCTGTGGGGGCTGGAAGGATTGCCGCGCTTGCTGGTTCTGGGGTGGGGGGCGTCGTTGCTCCTTTTTTGGCAGGTGCGCCGTTTGCCTGTGAACATGCCCAGCCGCCCGGTGAGCGAGTTGTGGCCTGTGTTGCGTCGCCTGGCTTTGCCGCTCATCGTGCTGGTGATTGGACGCAGCCTGCTGCTGGGCTCCATGCAAACCTTCCTGCCCACCTATCTGAGCCAGACGGGGTTTTCCAAGGTGATGGGCGGCGTAGGTTATGCCTTGCTTTACGAATTGCCCGGCGTGGCGGGAGCCTTGATCGTGGGGCCGTGGAGTGACCGGGTGGGTCGCCCTCTCGCCATCGTGGGGGCCGTGGGCGTGGCCACGGGGGCTTTGCTCGGCTTTCTGTTCACCCCAGGCATGCTGCGCCTGGCTTGGCTGCCGGTGGTGGGTTTTGCGGCCCTTTCGGTGCAGCCAGTGATGCTGGCCCTGGTGCAGGATCACGCCCCCCGGCACCGCGCCACGGCCAACGGCGCGTATTTGGGGCTGAGTTTTCTCATGCGTCCCCTTTCCGTGACCACCATCGGGGCGCTGGCCGACCTGATGGGGTTGCGCTGGGCCTTTGTCCTGAGCGCCGGGGCCTCGCTGCTCGCCCTGCTCGCCCTTCCCTTCTTACCGGATGTGGAAGGATGACGCTCCCCCATCCCACGCCTGAAAAGGCCCTGGCTGTGGCCCGCCCGCTGACCGAGGAGGTGGGGCGTGTCTTGCTGGCGCGCTTCGTCGCCGGGGAGCGCACCGCCCGCCAAAAGGCCGACACCACCCTGGTCACCGAGGCGGACCGCGAGGCCGATCGCCGGCTGGTGGAGGGATTGCGGGCGGCTTTTCCCGGTTTGCCCGTGCTCAGCGAGGAGGGCGCCACCCGCTGGCCCGCCGCTGCGCCCGCCGGTTGGGTGGTGGATCCCCTGGACGGCACCACGAACTTTGCCGTGGGCTGGCCGATTTGGGGGGTGAGCGTGGCCTATGTGGTGGAAGGCTGGCCCGTGGCCGGGGTGCTGCACTACCCCACCCTGGGCCTGACGGTTACGGCCACCCGCGGCGGCGCCTGGATGGGGAAGCGCCGCATCACGGTGCAACGGACGACCCAGCCCGGCGGTGGGGCCTTGGTGGCACTGTGTTCGCGCACGGCGCGGCGTGTGCGCGTGCTGCCCCCCTGGAAGGCGCGTATCTCCGGTTGCGCCACCTACGACTTTCTCAGCGTGGCTGCCGGGCAAACGGTGGCCGCGTTGCATGCTTCGCCCAAGGTGTGGGATCTGGCCGCCGTGTGGCTCATCGTGCGCGAGGCAGGGGGCCTGTGGCGGCCCTGGGGCGAAGCCCGGGCCGGGGAGCCCTTCCCCCTGCATCCCGGCGAGGATTACGCCAGCCGGGCCTTTCCTCTGCTGGCTGCGGCGAGTGAGGAGGCGCTGGCGCGGCTTGGCAGGCAACTGGCCCCCTGGGCGGGTGAGGCTTTGGTATAATCCCTGCGTTCCACGGCGTGGCCCCGCTGACGCCGTTATTTTTCAGGTGTGAGGTCATTGATGGAGAAAAACGGACGCATATCGGTGTTGATCCCCGTTTACAACGAAGAGGAGACCGTAGCCGAAATCCTGCGCGAAGTGGCGGCCACCGGGGTTCCTGACGAAATCGTCGTGGTGGACGACGGCTCCACCGACCGCACGCGCGAGATCCTGGCCCAACTGGAGGGCAGCATCCCCGGGCTGCAAATCGTTTACCACGAGCGCAACCAGGGCAAGGGCGCGGCCCTGCGCACCGCTTTCCAGCATGCCACCGGCGACATTTTCATTATCCAGGACGCCGATTTGGAGTACGACCCGCGCCATTACCCCTTCCTGCTGCAGCCGATTTTTGAGGGCAAGGCCGATGTGGTGTACGGCTCCCGGTTCCTGGGCGCACCCCGGCGTCCCATTCTATTCTGGAACATGGTGGCCAACAAAATCCTCACCCTGATCACCAACCTGCTCTTCAATACCATCCTTTCTGATATGGAAACCGGTTACAAGGTGTTCAAGCGCGAGGTGATTGAAGACATGCCCTTGCACGCGCGCGGGTTCGAGTTCGAGCCGGAGTTTACGGCTAAGGTGCTCAAACGGGGGTATCGCATCTTCGAGGTGCCCATTGCCTTCAATCCACGGGATTACACCGAGGGCAAGAAAATCAAGGCCAGAGATGGCTTTATTGCGTTGTGGACGCTGTTCAAGTACCGCTTCGTGGATTAAACAAAAAAAGGCAGGCCTCTCAATGGCCTGCCTCTTCGTTTATTCGCTGGGTCGAATGTCCTTGATGTTCAACTGGGGGGTTCGCCGGCCGTTGTATTCGTTCCATTCAAAAGTGAAAAGAATGTCCACCTCGGGGGGCAAATGGTCCAACCAGTGCCCCTGACGGAAGGCGATGGCCTCGTGGCGGGTGGTGCCGTCGCTGAGGATGAGTTTGAGGTGGTTGCCGTCGCTGCCCACGGCGCGGGCGCTGAGCACCCGTGCTCCCCGGACGACAAAGCGGGGGCGCGGGTTGCCGAAGCCTGTGGGCTCCAGCCAGCGCAGATGGCTGAGCAATTCGGGCGTCAGGTCGCTCAGCCGCACCTCGGCGTCGGCCTTCAGCGTGGGCCGCAGGTCCAACGCGCCCAGTTGCTCGGCGGCGATGGCTTGCATCCGGGCGACGAATTCGGGCAAGTGTTCGTTGAGCACGGTGAATCCTGCCGCCGCAGCGTGGCCGCCGTAGTGGGTCAGCAGGTCGGCGCACTGTTCCAGCGCCTGGGTGATGTGAAATTCGGGGATGCTGCGGCACGACCCTCGGGTGAACTCCGGGCCCTGTTGCGCCACGATGGCCGGCCGGTAGTAGCGCTCCACCAGGCGTGAAGCAGCCAGCCCCACCACGCCGGGGTTGAACCCGGGATGGGCGGCGAAGAGCAGCCAAGGGACTTCGTCGCCCTCGCCGAGGGCCAGCCGCTCCGCCGCCTGCTCCACCTCTTTGGTCAGCCGTTGCCGTTCACGGTTCTGGCGGTCCAGTTGCAGGGCCAGGGGACCGGCCTCGGCCGGGCTGCGGGCCAGTAGCAGGTTCAACGCCGCCAGGGCCGATTCTAAGCGCCCGGCGGCGTTGAGCCGTGGCCCCAACATAAAGCCAATGTGGGCGGCGGTGAGCCGCTGGGGCTGCAGGCCGGCCACGCGGATGAGCGAGTAAATCCCCTGTCGCTGCGCTTGCCGCAGGCGGTGCAGCCCGCTACGCACCAGGTGACGGTTTTCGCTCACCAGGGGGGCCAGGTCGGCCACGGTGCCTAAGGCCACCAGGTCCAGGTGCTTCTGCACGGCCTCCGCCGCCTGGGGGCGCAGGCGGCGGACCAGGGCTTGGGCCAGTTTGTAGGCCAGCCCCACCCCGGCCAGGTCTTTTTCGGGGTACGCGTCGCCCGGCTGCTTGGGGTTGATCACCGCCGTGGCCAGGGGAAGTTCGCCGCCCGGCACATGGTGGTCGGTCACGATGAGGTCCATCCCCAGGCCGCGGGCGTGGGCCACTTCGTCCAGCGAACGAATGCCGCAGTCCACTGTCACCACCACTCGGACGCCGGCATCGTGGAGGGCGCTCAGGGCCTCGTTGTTCAGGCCGTAGCCCTCATCGAAACGGTTAGGGATGTAGGGCTGCACCTGAGCGCCCAGGGCCTGCAGCGCTTCCACCAGCAGGGCGGTGGCCGTCACCCCATCCACATCGTAATCGCCGTACACCGCGATGGGCTCGTTGTGACGGATGGCGTGGCTCAGGCGCTCCACGGCGGCTTCCATGCCCCGCATGGCGAAAGGGTCTTCGCTGCCAGGGGGCGGGGCGGCCTCCAGGAAGGCGCGGGCGGTGGTGTAGGTGGTGTGGCCGCGGTTGTAAAGCAGCGTACGCAGCACCGGCGGGAAGCGATGCAACGCCTCCTCGGCTTCAGGAGGAGGCGGAGGGGCAATGTGCCAGCGGGGGGAAGGGGAAAGGGGCATTCAGGTGACTCCAATGCAAAAAGGGATGCGGGCAGTTTTATGCCCG
This sequence comes from Anaerolineae bacterium, assembly GCA_011176535.1. NCBI lineage: Bacteria > Bacillati > Chloroflexota > Anaerolineae > Anaerolineae bacterium. The sequence goes on from DUEP01000011.1 coordinate 29,750, forward strand.
TCTGTGGTTCGGAGCGGCAGGGTGTGCTGTTCCGCTTGCTTTTCCCTGCAAGCCTTGCCTGTCAGGCCGCTCCATGGCGATTTGGAAGTCCGCACAGGCGGAACTTCACAAACCGTGGCCCGCGGTTTCAACCGCCGGGGCGATAAGGACGCGGATGAACATGGTTGGAGCGGATAAACGCGGATATTGGGATGGAACACGCTTATTCTCTTTGCCTTGCCGGCTGCACGATAAGGTGCATCTTTTCCACGCGCACCACTTCAACCGGCGCACCGGAGGGCAAGGGCGGCGCGTCGGGCACCAGTTCCGCCGTCCACAATTCGCCGCCCACCTGCACGGTGCCGCGCCCGCCCGACTGGATGGGGGTGCGGGTGTAGCCCACCTTGCCAATCAGCCTCTCTACCTGCTCCTCACCGGTGCGCACAGGCCGCTTTTGCGCCCGCAACGCTAAGGTGACCACTGCGACGCTCAGCGCGGCGAAGAAAAGCGCAGTACCGATGACCAGGGGCAGCGAGAGGGGAGGGATGCCCGGCGTGGGTGGAGGGCTGCCCGGGAGGATGGGCGCGTGGAACAGCAGCAGCGCGCCGAAGACGAAAGTGAGCAGGCCGGCCACGGTCAGGGCCCCATGGGTGGTCGCCTTCACATCCAGCACAAAGAGCACAAAGGCGGTCAGCAGGAGCACCAGGCCAAACCAGTTCACATCCAGCACGCCCAGCCCGTAGGCGGCCAGGGTCAGGCTGACGACACCCACGAACCCCGGCACCCAACCGCCGGGATGCGAGAGTTCAATGAGGAGCGCTTGGAAACCGATGGCCAGGAGTAGAAAGACGATGTTGGGGTTGGTGAGCAAGGCCAGCAGGTCTTCCAGCAGGGTGGGATTGATGCGGCGCAAAGGGGCCTGGGCCGTGTGCAGGGTCACGGTGCCGGCGGTGGTTTCCACCGTGCGCCCGTCCAGTTCGCGCAGCAGGTCGTCTAAGGTGGGGGCGATGACATCGATGAGCCCGGCGTCCAGCGCTTCCCGGGCGTACACGGCGCGTGCCTGGGCGATGGTTGCTTCGGCCAGGCGCACGGCCCGCTCGCCGCGGCGCCGGGCCAGACTGCGGGCCTGGGCCTGCAAAACCTGTTTCGTCTTGTGGGCCAGGGCGTCGCCCAGATCTTCGCCCTGCAGCCCCACAGGAGCGGCCGCGCCGATGGTGGTTTCGGGGGCCATGGCGGCCAGGTGCCCGGCCAGGGTGATCAGCGTCCCGGCGCTGGCGGCCATAGCGCCGCGTGGCGCCACATACACCACCACGGGGATGGGGCTGTTGCGGATGGCCTGGATTATGTGCTGCATGGTCTCCACGCTGCCGCCGGGGGTGTCGAGTTCCAGAATGACGACCTGGGCTTGCAGCCGTTGGGCTTCCTGCAACCCGCGGTCCAGGTATTGCGCCATAGCCGGGGTCACGGCTCCCTGCAGGTGGAGTATGACCACCGGGGGCAGTGCAGATTCCTTGGGGGTCGGTTGCGGGATACACCCCATGGCCGCAAGCAGAACCCAAAGGAACAGCACCACCCCACGGACGCGCCTGATCCTCACCATGGTTCCTCCTGGTTTTGATTATACCCGTTTGCCGGGGCTTTCGCCGTATAATAGAGGAGATGCGCTTGCCCAACGAACCCGACCTGTTGACGGCGGCCCGCCGGGGTGACCTGGAGGCCTTCAACCGCCTGGTGCTGGCATACCAGGAGGAGGTGTACGCTTTGGCCTACCGGATGTTGGGCGATCCGGAGGCGGCCGCCGACGCGACCCAGGAGGCCTTTCTCTCGGCCTGGCGACACCTGAAAGGCTTTCGCGGCGGGTCATTTCGAGGCTGGTTGCTGCGCATCGCCACCAACGCCTGCTATGACGAGTTACGCCGGCGGGGGCGGCGGCCTCAAGTGCCGCTGGAAGGCACCGACGAGGAAACGGAAGCCGACGCCTTGCCCTGGATGACCGACCCTAACCCGGCCTCCTCGCCCGAAACCATGCTCCAACGCCGTGAGGTGCAACAGGCGCTGGAGACTTGCATTCGTCGTTTGCCGCCCAAGTTGCGCACTGTGTTGCTGCTGGTGGATGTGCACGGTCTGGACTATGCCCAGGCCGCGGCCAGTCTGGATGTCCCGTTAGGCACGGTGAAAAGCCGTCTGGCCCGGGCGCGTCGGGCGATGCGGGACTGTTTGGGCGCCTTTGCGGAACTTTTGCCCGCCCTGTACCGTCCAAAGGACGATGAGCATCATGCCTGAACCTTCCCCCAAAGATTGGGAAGCCTTGTCGGCTTATCTGGACGGGCAATTGTTGCCCCGTGAGCGGGCGCGGCTGGAGGCCCGCCTGGCGGACGACCCCGCGTTGCGCCAGGCCCTGGCCGAACTGCGGGCCTTGCGGGCTGCCCTGCGTCATCTGCCGCCGCCGCGGGTGCCGCGCAATTTCACTCTGCGTCCCGAGATGGTGGCGCCCACGCCGTGGTGGGCGGGCTGGTGGCGTTGGGCCACGGCGCTGACGGCGCTGTTGCTGGCGTTGGTGGTGCTAGCCGATTGGGGATTGGGGCGAACGCTGAAGATGGCCGCCGCGCCGCCAGAAATGGCCCCCGCTCCGACGCCTTCGGTGGAAGCCCTGGCCCCGGCCCCCAGGGAGGAACAGGCTCTGGGCATGGCTGCGGCCGAGGGCCAGGCCACCGCCTCCGAGGCGCCGCAGGGTGCCAAAACAAGGCCCAACACGCCAACACCGATGCCCACGCCCACGCCCGAACCGGTCGGCGGGCGATCCCCTGCAAGGGCGGCGCCGGTTTCGCCGTGGCGCGTGATGGAAGGCGTGCTGTTGGGGGTGTTGCTGGCGTTGCTGGTGGGCCGACGGTGGCTGGGGCGAAGATGAGGGCCGCTCCGGGGGAGGCAGGATTTGATACAATTACCCCGCTATGGCGCGCACGAAGGATTCCCTGCCAACGCACCTTCAGCAACTGCTGAACGCGCTCCCTGAACGACCCGGTTGCTATCTGTTCAAAGACGAGCAGGGGGAAGTGATTTACGTGGGCAAGGCGGTCAACCTACGCAACCGGGTGCGTTCCTATTTCCATGCTTCGGCCCAACAGCACCCGAAAACCCGGCGGCTGGTGCAACGCATCGCCGACCTAGAGTGGATTGTGGTCGGCAGTGAGTTGGAAGCCCTCATCCTGGAAATGCAACTCATCAAGCGGCATCGGCCGCGTTACAATGTGCGCCTCAAGGACGACAAGCGGTACCCCTACATCAAGGTGCACTGGGCCGACCCCTTCCCCAAGGTGAGCGTCACCCGGCAGCCGGTCAAAGATGGCTCCCGTTATTACGGCCCGTACACCTCGGTATGGGCGGTGCATCAAACTCTGGATGTGCTGCGGCGCATTTTCCCCTACCTCACCTGCAACCGCACCATTACCGGCCAAGATGAGCGGGCGTGTCTGTATTACGACCTGGGGCTGTGCGCTGCCCCCTGTATCGGGGCCATCTCCCAGGAAGATTACCGCCAGATGATCGAGCATTTGTGTCAGTTTCTGGAAGGGCGCACCGAGCCGGTGATCCGGCGTCTGGAAACCGAGATGCGGGAGGCCGCAGCCGTGCTGGGTTTTGAGCGGGCGGCCCGGCTCCGGGATCAAATCCGCGCTATCCGGGAGGTGGTCCAGAAACAGCGGGTGGTCTCGCAAAAGATGCTGGACTCCGATGTGCTGGCCCTGGCGCGGGACGATGGCGAAGCGGTGGTGCAGGTGTTTTTCATCCGCGGCGGCAAGTTGATCGGCCATGAACACTTCGTGCTGGAGAACACGGAGGGGGTTCCGGATGAAGAGGTGTTGGCCGACTTCCTCAAACAGTTTTACGAGTCCCATGCTGCCCTGCCGCGCCAGGTGCTGTTGCCGCACGAGGTGGAGGAGGCGCGCCTGATCACCCAATGGCTGCGGCAGCGGGGGCGCGGCGAGCGGGTGGAAATCGTGGTCCCCCAGGACGAGGAGCAGCAGGCCCTGGTGGCGTTGGCCGCTCAGAACGCCGCCGAGACTCTGCGCGTGCTCCGGGCCCGCTGGGAGGCGGAAAAGCACCGCCAGACCGAGGCCCTGGCGGCCCTGCAGGAGGCTCTGGACCTGGAGCGCCCGCCCAATCGCATCGAGGGCTACGATATCTCCAACCTGCAGGGCACGGCCATCGTGGGCAGCATGGTGGTGTTTGAACAGGGCGTGCCCAACAAGCGGTTGTACCGGCGGTTCAATATCCGCTCGGTGGTGGGTCACCCCGACGATTTCGCCAGCATGGAAGAGGTGCTCACCCGGCGCTTCCGCCGCTGGCAGGGCGCCCAGGCCAGGGCAGGGGCGCCGGGGGCAAACCCCGACCCTGCTTTTGGCCGGTTGCCCGATTTGTTGCTCATCGACGGTGGCAAAGGCCAGTTGGCGCGCGCGGTGCAGGTGCTGGAACGTTTTGGTTTGCAGGAGCGTGTGGCTGTGGTATCCTTAGCCAAGCGCGAAGAGGAAGTGTTCCTCCCCGCTCGTCCTGCGCCGTTGAAGTTGCCGCGCGATCACGCGGGCCTCTTTCTGCTCCAGCGGGTGCGGGATGAGGCCCATCGCTTCGCCGTGGCCGGGCATCGTGCCCGGCGGCAGCGGCAAAACCTGCGTTCGTTGTTGGAGGAGGTACCCGGCGTGGGGCCTAAACGGCGGCAGGCGTTGCTGGCCCGTTTCGGCTCCCTGGAAGCCATCCGTCAAGCCTCCGTTGAGGAGTTGGCCCAGGTGCGGGGTATTTCCCAGGCGTTGGCCCGCCAGATCAAGCAGGCTTTGGAGTGAGCATCATGGCGACGGCTTGGGTGGTCGACGACGACCGTGAGATGTGCGAGGCTATGGGGTTGATGCTGCGCTTGTTGGGCTACGCGCCTCGCGCCTTTTTCGATGCCCGCAGCGCAGCTAAAGCCTTGTTGGCCGGGGAACGCCCGGATCTGGTCCTGCTCGATCTCAACATGCCCGAGGTGGGCGGCGATGACCTGCTGGAATTCATCCGCAGTCGTCAGCGCTGGCAGAACATCCCTGTGGTCATGTTGACTTCCGAATTCGCTGAAACCGAACAGGCGCGCCTGTTGCAGTTGGGTGCCAATGGGTATTTGACGAAGCCGGTGACGCTGGAAGAACTGCAAGATGTCTTATCTCAACTTTTTCGTTAGGAGGACGGCATGGCCAAGAAGAAAGCCAAGAAGCGTAACCCGCAAAAGCAGACCAAGCCCCGCATGACGGCCCGCGAGCGGGCCATGCGCCGGCAGCAGATCATCTTCGGGGTGATCGGCTTGCTGATCATCCTCTCCTTTGTGGTGACCCTGGTGCGCTAAGGTGCCCCCTGGCTGCTCTGCCGGGTGGAGGATATGGGCGAACGCTGGCGAAAAGGGTTGCCCTACCTCGGGTTGTTGTGGGCCCTGGTGGGAGGAGGGCTGTTGCTGCTGTGGAGTTGGCTTCCGCCGCCGGCGCCCCCAGCCGAGGCGGAGCCCACGGCCTGGGTGCGGGTCTGGGCCGATGGGCAGGCGCGTCTGGCGCCGCAGCGCTCCCCCTTCCCGGCGGATGTGGTGGCGGCGGGCGGCGCGCCGCTGTTCTCCGGCGACCGGGTGCGCTGCGACGGTCGCCTGGTGGACCCCTTTGCGCCCCAGGATTGCGCCGTGCTGCAGGTGGTGCGGGCGGAGCCGATGCGCCTTTACACGCCCAACGGCCCGCGGGAGGTGTTCACCACCGCCGCCACGGTGGGCCAGGCGGCCTGGGAGGCCGGCTGGCGCTGGCGGGTGAACGCCGTGTTCTTCCCCTCCACGATCACCCCTCACGCCTGGGCCTCGGCGGTGCGTTACCGGCCCTCGCGGGCGGTGACGGTGCGCACGCCCCAGGGCGAGGCGCAACTGTGGAGCGCCGCGGCCACGGTGGGCCAGGCCCTCGCCGAAGGCGGCATGGCGTTGACCGGGCTGGATTTGAGCAACCCGCTGCCCGACGCCCCGCTGGCCGAAGAGGAACCGAATGTGGAGGTGGTGCAGGTTCGGGAGGAGGTGCTCTTAGAACAGCGCCCCCTGGCCTATGAGGTGCGCTACGAGGCGGTGCCCGACCTGGAAATTGACCACATGAAGGTGGTGCAGGAGGGGGCGTTGGGGATCGAGGTGCGGCGGGTGCGGGTGCGCTACGAAAACGGCAAAGAGGTTGCCCGGCAGGTCGAGGCGACCTGGGTGGCCCGGCCTCCGCAAGACCGCATCATCGGCTACGGCACGAAAATCGTCATTCGCACTTTGGATACCCCTGCCGGGCCCATCCGCTACTGGCGGGCGGTGCGGGTCTATGCCACTTCGTACTCCCCCTGCCGCCTGGGAACCGGGTATTGCAATGACATCACGGCCAGCGGCCGCGTGCTGCACAAGGGCATCGTGGCTGTGGTGCGTTCCTGGTTCTATGCGATGAACGGTATGCAGGTGTATGTTCCGGGTTACGGAGTGGGCGTCATTGGCGACATCGGCGGCGGGATTCCGGGGCGCCCCTGGATCGACCTGGGGTACGATGACGACAATTATGTGTCCTGGCACCAGTGGGTTATGGTGTATTTTCTCGCCCCGCCCCCTCCACCGGAGAACATCCTATGGATTCTGCCTTGAATGTCCCCCAGTTGTTGCGTCAGTACGGCCTGACGCCGGACAAGCGCCTGGGGCAGCATTTTCTGGTGGACCCTGTGGCGTTGGGCCGCATTGTGGAGGCGGCGGACCTGTCCCCCCGGGCTCAGGTGCTGGAAGTGGGGCCGGGTGTGGGCAGTTTGACCGTGGCCTTGGCGCCGCATTGCCGTCGGCTGGTGGCGGTGGAGGTGGACCCGCGTTTCCGCCTGGTGTTGGAGCGGGTGCTGCATCCCTACCCCCATGTGGAGGTGATCTTCGGCGACATCCTGGCCCAGGACCCGGCGGCGCTGATGGGGGATGAGCCGTACCTGGTGGTAGCCAATCTGCCCTATTACATCACCGGGGCGGTGGTGCGCCACCTGCTCACCGCGCGCCGACGGCCCCGGCGCATGGTGCTCACCGTGCAGCGTGAGGTGGCGGCGCGGATCACGGCCACGCCCGGGCAGATGAGCCTGCTCAGCGTGAGTGTCCAGGTGTTCGGAGAACCGCGCGTGGTGGCGCGCGTCCCTCGCGGAGCGTTTTACCCCTTGCCCGAGGTGGAATCGGCGGTGGTGCGGGTGGAGATGTATCCCGAGCCGCGCGTGCCCGAGGCGCAGTTGCCCGTGTTCTTTCGCGTGGCCCGGGCGGGGTTCGCCCAACGGCGGAAGAACCTGCGCAATGCCCTCAGCGCGGGGCTGGGCCTGACGAAGCAGGAGGTCGAGGCAGTGCTTCGTCAGGCGGCCATCGAGCCTACCCGTCGGGCGGAGAGCCTGAACATGGAGGAATGGCAGCGCCTGACGGCTTTGTTTGTGCAACGGCTGGTGGGGGAGGGCAAGGCTAAGGGGTAGGGCGACGGAGATCGCGGTAGGCTCGCCTCAGTTGCCACACCCGGAAGGCGGCCTCGATTTGGATGCGCAGCGTCATTTTGGATTCCCCCCAGCGGCGGTCGGCAAAGTAAATGGGCACCTCGGCCACCCGCAGGCCCAGCAGATGGGCCAGGTAGGCCAGTTCTACCTGGAACACATACCCTGTCGAGCGGACGCGCGCTAAGGGGAGACGCTCCAGGGCCTGGCGGCGATACAGGCGATATCCGCCGGTGACATCGCGGATGGGCAGGTTAAGGATGGTACGGGCATAAAAATTGCCAAAGGCCGAAAGGGCTTTGCGCCAGAAGGGCCAGCGTTCGTCCACACCGCCTCCCGGTACATACCGGGAACCGATGACCAAATCGTAACCCTCTTGCAGGGTGTGCCACATCACCGGCAGGCGCTCCGGAGGATGGGAAAAGTCGGCGTCCATTTCGCCCACGGCTTCGGCGCCCCAGTCCAGCGCGCGGCGAAAGCCGGCCAGATAGGCCGGCCCCAGCCCGCCTTTGCGGGTGCGATGGAGAACCTCGAGGCGTCCCAGATGCCGGGCTTTGAGGGCTTCGGCGATCTCGCCGGTGCCGTCGGGGCTGTTGTCGTCCACCACCAGCACGCGCAGCGGCAGGTCTAAAGCGAACAAAGCGGAGACCAACCGGGGGAGGTTCTCCGCTTCGTTGTAGGTCGGAAGCACGATGACCAGACTCAAGCTGTTGAACCTTTTTGGGGGGTACCGCCCAGGGCGGCCTTGAGGGCTTCGAGGGAGGAGAAGGGGCCTTGAGTGGGGTCCAGGGTGGTGATGCGGGCGCTGAGTTTGTGGGGGCCGAAGTTGCCCGCCTCACGGTCTTGCAGGGGGTAGAAGTAGTCAATGGATTGCGTCAGCCGCTCACGGATGCGCGTTTCCAGATTAGGGAGACGGTCTGGGGTGGAGATGATGATGAAATCGGTGGCCGAGAGATGGCCGAGGAAGTCGTCTTTGTTCCCCATATCCCGCACCGCGTTTTGGAGCATCAAGGTGATGGCGCGGAGCACATCGTCGGCGGCGATGAAGCCATAGCGGTCGCGGAAGACATCCAGGTGGCGCAGCGCGACGCCGATGAGCGCCCAGGGCTGATCGCTTTCCAGGGTCATCTGCAGGCGCTCATCCACCACCGGCCCCTCGGGGAGGTTGGTCACCGGGTTGGCCAGGGGGCCCATGCGGGCGCGGCGCAACGCATTGCGCACCCGCAAACGGAGTTCCTGCAGGTCGAAGGGCTTGGTGATGTAGTCGTCGGCCCCCAGTTCCAGCCCGTGCAGGCGGTCGGCGCGTTCGCGTTTCTCGGTGAGAAAGATGATGGGGATGCGGGCTGTGTGGATGTTTTGGCGCAGGCGCCTGGCGACCTCGAAGCCGTCAATGTCCGGCAGGCGAATGTCCAGGATGACTAAGTCTGGATGGGCTATCTGGCACAGCCGGATGCCGTCTTCACCCCAGTTCGCCGTCTGCACCTCGTAGCCCTGCACCTGGAAGTAGGCCATCAGCATATCAGCCACATCCAGGTCGTCTTCGATGATCAGCAGTTTGGCTGGGGTCTTTGCTGGGATGTCCATGGGCCTACGCCTTCGGAAGGGTTAACTGAGAGGTTCTTTGTGAATGATGAATTCGCAGACATCATCGCCTTTGGCAATGCACTTGGATTCATCCACGCGGAATTCGCTTCCACCGGAGACCCATTTCAGACCTTCCTGGAGCAGGCCCACGGCCATGAAGCATACCGGCTTATCGGAGGTGCCATGGCGTCCCCAGCAGACCGGGCAGCGGTGGATGGTGTACACGTACACGTGTTCTTGCTCTTCCACTGTGGATATTTGGTCGCTGAACTGGCTGAAGATTTTGGCCATGGCCGAGAGGCCGATGCGCAATTTGGCTTGGAGAGGTAGTACTTTGAAGGCTAGATCCCCCACGCCAGCTAGCGCGCCGAAATTGCGCAGACCTTCAGAGAAAGCCGCTCGCCCTGCTCGCAGGGCCAATGCCCGGCCTCCGCGCGGGCCGTACATCTCTTCCAGCGCCAGGTTGAGGGCCGAGAAGTCGGCGAAGTCAAAGGCTTTCTCTAAGTTGTCCGGTGGAAGATCATCGATGAGATGGGAAAGATGGGCCAGGTTGAGGATGGCCTTGAGGCCGTTAGGGCCCATCACCTCTTCCAGAGCCTCCAGAGTGATCCGGGCGATTTTGTTGGGGTAGTACAAACCGCTTTTGGGGATGGGGTCCATGGTTCCCTGCCCTTTTAGATGAATTTGGCGATATCTTCGGCTGCTCGGCGCATGTCGAGGAAAATCAGGCCCAACTTGGCCTGGTCGCGGGCCAAAGCGGTGAGCACGGCCTCTTCTCCGATGGCCATCAGCACGACATAGCCGTTCTGGCCTTTGATGAAAACCTGCTCCAGCGCGCCCCGTCCGAGTTCCGAGGCGATGCGTTCGCCCAGGCTCAGCATGGCGGCCGACATCGCGGACACGCGGTCTTCTTCGATGCCCTGGGGCAGGGCCGAGGCAATGGTGAGGCCGTCAACGCTCACCACGGCCGAGGCTTCAATGTCGGGCGAAGAAGCCTGTAATTCACGCAGGCGGTCAACCAGTTGTTGAGTGCGGGATTTGGCCAAGGCTTCCCTCCTTAGGTGAAGCATGCGTGGGAACATGTGCAGCAGCAGGGCTGGCTCAAATGTAGCACAACCACAGTTAACTGTCAAGTTGGAAAGGTTGTAAGGTCGATGGCAGAGGAACCTTGACCCCTTCCTTGCCTCAGGCTACAATCGAAGGGTCGAAGCAGGCCACTTTGTGCGTTGAGGGATGACATGTTTGACACTTTGACCGAACGGTTGAACACGGTTTTTCAGAATTTGCGCCGCCGGGGGAAACTCTCCGAGCAGGATGTGGATGCGGCTTTGCGCGAGGTGCGCCTGGCGCTGCTGGAAGCCGATGTGCATTACAAGGTGGTCAAGGATTTCCTCGCTCGGGTGCGCGAACGGGCCATCGGGCGTGAGGTGAGCCGGGCGTTGAACCCCGCCCAGCAGGTGGTCAAAATCGTCAACGAAGAACTCATCGCCACGCTGGGAGATGCCGCCCCGTTGAACCTCAAAGGCCCTCGCCCCCGGGTGGTGATGCTGGTAGGGTTGCAGGGCTCAGGCAAGACCACCACGGCGGCCAAACTGGCTTTGCGCTTGAAGCAGCAGGGGCAGCGGGTGTTGCTGGTGGCGGCCGACCCCTACCGCCCGGCGGCCGTGCAGCAGTTGCAGACCCTGGGCCAACAGTTGGATGTCCCTGTGTACCATGAAGGGGGGACGCCGCCGCCGGAGTTGGCCGCCCGCGCCCGGGAAAAGGCCGCTCAGGGGGGCTTTGATACCGTCATCGTGGACACGGCGGGCCGCTCCCAGTTGGATGAGGCGCTGATGGACGAAATCCGCGCCATGGCCGAGCGGGTTCAGCCCAGCGAGGTGTTGTTGGTGGTCGACGCCATGGTGGGCCAGGAGGCGGTACGGGTGGCCGAAAGTTTTCGCGACGCCGTGCCCCTCACCGGGCTGGTGCTCACCAAGATGGATGGCGATGCCCGGGGCGGCGCAGCCATTTCCATCCGTTCGGTCACCGGCGTGCCCATCAAACTGTTGGGCACCGGGGAGCGGGTTGAGGATTTGGAGGTGTACGATCCCGCGCGTCTGGCCTCGCGCATCCTGGGGATGGGCGATGTGCTGGGGCTGATCGAGCGCGCCGAGCAGGCCCTGGACGCCGAAGAGGCGGCCCGCCAGGCCGAACGGATGCTTTCGGGCGAGTTCACCCTGGAGGATTTTGCCGTTCAGTTGCGTCAGTTGCGTCGTCTGGGCTCCCTGGGGCAGATTCTGGAGATGCTCCCCGGCCAGTGGGGAAAGGCCGCGCGCCAGATTTCGCCCCAGGAAGCCGAACGCCAATTGAAGCGGGTGGAAGCCATCCTGAACTCCATGACCCCTGAGGAGCGCCGACACCCCGACATCCTCAACGCCAGCCGGAGGCGCCGCATCGCTCGCGGTTCCGGCACCACGGTAGAGGAAGTGAACCGTTTGATGAAGCAATATCGGGAGATGCGTCGCTTGATGAAGCATCTCAAGAAGACGGGGCTCCGAGGCTTTCCGGGCCTGTTCTAACACCGAGGGCGGCGGTTTCCCTTTGCAAGTTAGGGGGCTTTAAGGTAAAATAGACCGCCGTGAATACCGCAACCTGCGGGCGGCCGACGGTTCCTTCCCCGTCTCCCTCTCCCCCGCAGGCCAGCGAGAATTGGTTGAACCCTTGGAAGGAGAGGAAAACCTTATGGTCCGTATTCGTTTACGCCGCGTAGGTGCGCGAAATCAGCCGAGTTATCGGATTGTGGCAGCCCCGCAGGGCGCCAAGCGCGATGGGAAGTTCCTGGAGATTTTGGGGCATTACAACCCTCGCACCAATCCGCCGACCGTGGTGCTGAAGGAAGACCGGGTGTACGACTGGCTGAGCAAGGGCGCCCAGCCCTCGGAGTCGGTGGAAAAGATTTTCCGGATGATCGGCTTCCATGAGCGCTATGAGCGTTTCAAGCGGGGCGAGCCGGTAGAGAAGTTGCTCGAGGAAGCCGCTGCGGCCCAGGCCAAGTTCCAGGCCAACCCCAAGACCACTCAGGTGGGGTGATGGGGCGTCGAGCAAGGAGAATCCTGTGAAAGAGTTGGTGGAATACATCGCCCGTTCGCTGGTGGATGACCCCACCGAGGTCTCGGTGCGCAAGGTCCAGCGCGGCAACCTGCTGGTCCTGGAGTTGCAGGTGGCGCAGGAGGACATGGGCCGCGTGATCGGGAAGAAAGGTCGGGTGGCCAACGCCATGCGCACTTTGCTGGAGATCGCCGCAGCGCGCAGTGGCAAACGGGTTCGCTTAGAGGTGGTGGAGCCCCAATGAGTCTTCGGAGAACGCAACGCGTGGCTCGTTCGTATCGTTTACCGTCTAACGCAGGCTCGCCCCAGGGCGAGCCTTTGTATTTGGCGGTGGGAAAACTGCGTCGCCCCCACGGCATCCGGGGGGAGATGGTGATGGAAGTGCTTACGGACTTCCCCGAGCGTTTCCGGGCAGGCGCCGTGGTGTATGTCGGCCCCCGGCGGGTGCCGCTGACCATCCGCTCGGTGCGCCCCCATCGGGATTTGCTCCTGGTGGCCTTTGAGGGGTATGAAGACCGCAATCAGGTGGAGGCGTTGCGCAACATGCTGGTCGCCGTGCCCGCCGAGGAGGCCCCTCCGGCGGATGAGGGGGAGGTGTATCTCCACCAGTTGTTGGGTCTGCGGGTGGTCACCGATGAGGGCGTGGCCCTGGGGCGCCTGGTGGAGATTCTGGAAACCGGGGCCAACGATGTGTATATCGTCGAGCCTGAAGAAGGCGGAGCGGAGATCCTGCTCCCGGCCATTGACGAAGTGGTGTTGCGCATCGACCTGGAACGCGGGGAGATGACGGTGCACCTCTTGGAGGGCCTGCTTGAATGAGGGTTTAGAACCGTACCGCCGCGGTCATGGAACGCACCCCTTTCCTTCTCCCATCGCAGGCGTTTGAACCGGCCTACTTGCGCTTGTATCGAAGCGGCGAACTTCAGCGACGGGCTGCCCGGGCGCAGGAAGCATTGGCCGCCTGCCGCTTGTGCCCCCGCGCCTGTGGCGTGAACCGCCTAGCCGACGAACGGGGCGTTTGCCGCACCGGGCGGCGCGCTGTGGTGAGCAGTGCCTTCCCTCATTTTGGGGAGGAGGATTGCCTGCGCGGCTGGCGAGGCAGCGGCACCCTTTTCTTTGCCTGGTGCAATTTGCGCTGCGTCTTTTGCCAAAACGAGGAGATCAGCCATCGGGGGCAGGGCCGCGAGGTGACCGCCGAGGAACTGGCCGCGCTGATGCTTGCCCTTCAGGAGGAGGGAGTACACAACCTCAACCTGGTGACCCCGGAGCATGTCGTCCCCCAGATTTTGGAGGCCTTGGTTCTGGCTGTCGAGCAGGGCCTGCGGCTGCCCATCGTGTACAACACCTCGGCTTATGATGGCCTGGAGAGTTTGCGGCTGCTGGATGGGGTGGTCGATATCTACATGCCGGATTTCAAGGTGTGGAGTACGCAGGCCGCCCGCCGTTACCTCAAGGCGCCCGATTACCCTCAGGTGGCGCGCCAGGCGTTGCGGGAGATGCACCGCCAGGTAGGGGATTTGCAACTGGACGAGCATGGCCTGGCCAAACGGGGTTTGTTGGTGCGTCACCTGGTGATGCCCGGACTTTTGGAGGAGACCCGCGCCATCATGCGGTTCCTGGCCTCGGAGATCTCCCCGGATACCTGTGTGAACTTGATGGCGCAATACTATCCTGCCGGGGAGGTGAGTGCCGGGCGTTACGCGGAAATCAACCGCCGGATCACCCCGGAAGAGTTTCGCCAGGCCGTGGCGTGGGCGAAGGCGCAGGGCTTGTGGCGCTTTGCCGGTTAAAAAGCGCGCCCTGGCCGGGAAAGGCAGGGCGTTGGGGATGCCCCCACCGCGACTCGAACGCGGGTCTTCGGCTCCGGAGGCCGACGCTCTATCCACTGAGCAAGCAAAGGGAGGGGGTATGTCCCCCTGGTGTTATACTTTGCCCCTTGCTTACGACTTGGTCAAGGCGCCGGTGGGGAAGGGAAAGGTGTCTCTCAGTCCCGACCCGTTATTGACGTTGCTGTTTACCGAAGCCTAAGATGGTTTGCGTCTGCTCATGGAGCGGTTGCTCAACCTGCTCATGCTGGCCGAGGGCCAGGCCTATCTTCAAGCCGAACCTTACCAACGCACACCGGAGCACCGCGATCAAGCCAATGGCTTCAAGCCCAAGACCCTCAAGACGCGGTTGGGGGGCCCTGGCCTTGCGGGTACCCCAGGTACGCAAGGGTGCTTTCTACCCCTCCGTGCGAACCAAAGGGAGGCGAGCGAGCGTGCGGCGTGGCTTATCCTGGCCGAGATGGATGTCCATGGGGTGTCCACCCGCAAAGTCGCGGCTTTGGTCGAAGAGGTCTTGGGGTTCGAAGTTTCCTCGACCATGGTGAGCCGGGCGGCCCAAGACCTGGACGAAACTCTGCAGGCCTGGCGGGGACGGCCCTTGGGTGAACAGCCTTGTCGCTATCTCTGTTTGGAGGCTCCCTATGAGCATGTGCGCGTGGATGGGCAGATCCGGGATGCGGCCGTGTTGGTGGCGGTAGGGAAAGGTGTGGGCGGATGGCCACCGGCGGGTGTTGGGCGTGGAGGTAGCCTTGGGCGAGCAGGAAGTCCACTGGCGGCAGTTCTTGCAGTGCCTGGTGGCGCGCGGGGGGTGCGGGGCGTGCAGTGGATTGTCGGCGATGACCATGCCGGGCTGCGGGCTGCGCGACAGGCGGTTTTCGGCGGGGTCCCGTGGCAGCGATGCCAGTGCCACCGGCAGCAAAACGCCCAGGCCTATGTGCCCCGCAAAGCGATGCAGGCGGAAGTGGCTGCACGCATACGAGAGATGTTCAATGCCCCCAACCGTGCCCAGGCTGAACAGCCGTTGAAGGCTTGGGTCTCCGAGATGGAAAAGCGCGCGCCACGCCTGGCCC
>DUEP01000012.1 GCA_011176535.1 Anaerolineae bacterium
CATTGTACGCCAGGCCTACAAAGAAAGGCTGCTGAACCATGATGGGCCGCCGTGAAGTGATCTGTAAGCGCCTGCAACGCCTGGAAGAACACCTCGCCATGCGTGAGTCCTATCACCCAACCAAGGAACCAATCCACTTTACGACTCTCACGACTTCACGATCCCACGACTACCGAGGTACCCATGAAACAACTCATCCGCCAACTCACCGAGACGCCCGGCCCTTCGGGGTACGAAGACCAGGTACGCGACCTGGTGAAAACCCTGGTCGCCGACTACGCCGACGAGATCCGCACCGACGCCTTGGGCAACCTTATCGTGCGCAAGGGCACAGCCCGCGACGGCGGCAAGCGCATCATGCTGGCCGCCCACATGGACGAAATCGGCATCATGGTCAGCCACATTGACGAAAAGGGCTTCGCCCGCTTTGTGCCCATCGGTGGCGTGCGACCCTGGACCTGCATCGGCGGGCGTGTGCGCTTCCTTGACGGCCGCGTCGGCGTCATCGGCGTCGAGGGCGACATCCTCCGCCAAAACAAGATGCCCGCCTTCGACCATCTCTACCTCGATGCGGGTAGCGCGCCCCTCCATGTGGGCGATGTGGCCGCCTTCGAGCGCCCCTTTGCCGATTTGGGCGACCGTCTGGTCGCCAAGGCGATGGACGACCGCATCGGCGTGGCCGTGCTCGTTGAAACTCTGCGTCGCCTCACTGACACGCCCCACGAACTGTACTTCGTTTTCAGCGTGCAGGAAGAAGTCGGCCTGCGGGGCGCCACCACGGCCGCCTACAGCGTGGCGCCCGACATCGGCATTGCCGTGGATGTCACCGGCTCCGGCGACACACCCAAAGGCATCAAAATGGCCGTCGAACTGGGCCAGGGCCCGGCCATCAAGGTCCGCGATGGCGGGATGCTGGCCGACCCCCGCGTGGTGGATTGGATGGTGCGCACGGCCGAAAAGGCCCACATCCCCTACCAGCGTGAAGTGCTCCCCGGCGGCACCACCGACGCCAAGGCCATCCAACTCTCCCGCGCCGGGGTCCCGGCGGGCACCGTGTCCATCCCCTGTCGCTATGTCCATAGCCCCTCGGAAATGGTGGACTACAACGATGTTCAGGGGGCCGTGCAACTCCTGGTGGAACTGCTGACCCATCCGGCGGACTTATGACCTGGACCCCACGCTGGTTGCTGATCCCCTTGCTCCTCCTGGCCTTGGGATTGGGGGCCTGTGCCGGACCTGTGGGGAGCACGCCGAGCCCTTCCATCACCGTCACGCCCCCGCAGGCCCCGGCCACCCTCACTTCCACCCCGGCGCCGCCCACCGTGTTTCGGGTCTGGCTGCCGCCCTCCTTCGACCCCAACGCCGACCATCCGGCGGCGAACTTGCTCCGCGAGCGCTTGGAAGCGTTCGCCCATGCGGAAGGCCTCGCCCTGGATGTGCGCCTCAAGCGGGTGGATGGCCCCGGAGGTATGTTGCCCACCCTGACCGACGCCGAGTTGGTGGCCCCCGACGCCGTGCCTACGGTGTTGCTCCTCCCCCGCTGGGCTTTGGAATCCGCTGCGTTGAAGGGCTTGCTCACCCCCTTTGGCCTCTTGCCCCAGGCCTCGTTTTCTGGAGGCCAGGGAGCGATGTGCCCTTTTGCCGTCGGGCTGGGTCAGGTGCAGGGGGTGACCTATGGGTTGCTGGTCGGCGGAGAGGCTTTCGTCATGCTCCATCCTCCCGACGCCTTTGCCGAGGGGGTTCCGGCCACCTGGGACGACCTAGTGGCCAACGCCAGCCTGCCCTGGCGCTGGGCTGCCGGCGACCCGCAAGCCCGGTTGCTGCTGGGCGCGTACCGCGCCGCGGGCGGGCCGCTCCGCACCGCCGAGGGCCGCCCCACTCTGGACCCCACGGTACTTACCAGCATCCTCGGCGATTTTGCTCAACTGGCCCAACGCGGGTTGCTCGTCCCGGCGCTGCTCGACCTGACCACGGACCAGGCGGCCTGGGAATACTACGGGCAAAGCCCCAGCGCGCTGCTTTTCCTGCCTCAAACCTATGCCCTCCGCGAGGAAACCCCATGGCAAATCGCCCTCATCCCCGGCGCAGAAGTACGGGGATGGGCCTGGGCCGACGGCTACCTCTGGGCCGTGCCCCGACAGACACAGCCTCGCCTGGCCCTGGCCGGGCGCTGGCTGGCCCAGATGAACGACCCCGCCTTCCTGGCCCCCTGGACTGAAGCCCTGGGGCTCCTGCCGCCCAACCAGGCCACCCTAGCCCAGTGGCAACAACACGACCGGGCGACGACGCTGGAAACCATCGCTTCCTACGCCACACCTTTGCCTTCCATGGACCTGTTGACCACCCTGGGGCCTGTGCTCCAGGAGGCCCTGGCTCAGGTGCTTCAGGGGTCCTCGCCGGAAGAAGCCGCACAACAGGCCGTGCAGGCCCTCCCCGCGCCTTGAGTAACCCTCCGGCACCCCCCTGTGGTGGAACGGCGGTGAAAACACCGCCGTTCTGGCTTTATGGGGCTGTGAACATGATAAAATCAAAGCATGAGCATCAAAATCGTGGCTACCAATCGCAAAGCCCAACACGACTACTTCCTGGACGAAACCCTGGAAGCGGGCCTCGTGCTTCAGGGCAGCGAAATCAAATCCATCCGCGCGGGCAAGGTCAGCCTGCGCGAGGCCTTCGTGCGCATTGACGACAACCTGGAAGCCTGGCTGATCAACGCTCACATCGCCCCTTACGACGCGGCCAGCCACTTCAACCACGATCCCCGCCGCCCGCGCAAGTTGCTGCTTCACAAACGGGAGATTCTGCGTCTGTGGCAAAAGGTGCGCGAAAAGGGCGTGACCATCATCCCCACGAAGATGTACCTGAAGAACGGTCGCGCCAAAGTGGAAATCGCCGTGGCGCGGGGGAAGAAGAAATACGACAAACGAGCCGCCATCGCCAAACGCGAGATGGAGCGTGAAATCCAGCGTGAACTGCGACGGTGGAAGTAACCATGCCTTCCACAGAGCCTGGCGGTCCCTCTTCTATCGGCAGCATCAACCGCCTGCCCTATCCGGAAAAGCGGGCCATCTATCTGCGACTGGTGCCCCTGGCGCTGTTGCAGCGTTTTCATCTCAGCCCTTTTCTCTACGACAGCCAGGGACGGGACCTGGTCGAACTGCGCTGCCCCGCCGGATCAGCCACGGTGGAAATGGCCGTCTATCATGCGTACGGATTTCCCGACCCGGTGCTCTTCGGCCACCTCACAGATACCCTCAACGGGCGCATCCATGTGCTGCTCTACATCCTCAACGACCCGGATTCGCCGCGCTTTGATGTGGACCGTTTGCCCGATGGGACCCCCACCCGCTTTGGCACCCTGACCCGCAACCTGGAAGCCGAAGAGGCCGCCATGCGCTACGGTCTGGCTCCGGGCCAGGTGCGTCGCGGGCTGCGCCTTTTGGGACAGGCCATTGCCGCGTTCGAGGCCTTTGTCCAGTCCCTGGGGCACGACATCTTCTTCGCCGAGCCACTGTATTACCACAACGCCGTGCTTTTCGAGCGCTACGGCTTCGCCTACCAAAGCGGACGGGCCTTGATGGAACGCATCGAGCGCGGCTTTGCCCCGGACGGCGATTTGCGCGCCAAACTCGACGGCTGCACCCCCTTCCGTCGCCCCGAAGCGGTGCACAGCATCCGCCTGCGTTCCTGGGCCATCCACGACGGCATCCTGGGCGCCCCCTTCACTGGCGTGACCATGTACAAACGGGTGGGCAAACATGCAGGGGTGCAAACTTGCCCGCCGGATCTTCCGTGGTAAGACCGGACCCCAAGGGTGGCTCGCGACGGCCACCCTTTTGATTCTGTTCTCTCAAGGAGGCCTATGCTGCTCATCGATGGGCACCATCTCACCATTGAGGAAGTCGTGGCCGTGGCACGCCACGGCGAACCCGTGCGCCTGGCTCCCGCAGCGAAAGCGCGCATGACCCAATCCTACACCTGGGTGGAGCACATCGTCCGGCAAGACCAGCCGGTGTACGGCATCAACACCGGCTTTGGCGTCTTTGCCGAGCGCCGCATTCCCAATGAAACCTCGGCGCGGCTGAGTCGTAACCTTATCCTCAGCCACGCCGTGGCCACCGGGCCGGCCCTCCCCGAAGAGGTGGTGCGGGCGGCCATGCTCATCCGGGCCAACACCCTGGCCCTGGGACATTCGGGCATCCGCCCCGAGGTGGTGGAGACCCTGCTCGAGATGCTCAACCGGGGCGTGACGCCCGAGGTGCCGTCGCAAGGCTCCATGGGCTCCTCGGGGGATCTGGCCCCCCTGGCCCACCTGGCTCTGGTGCTGACCACCGACGAGGCCGACCGGGTGGAGGATTCGGGTTGGGCCTGGTATCAGGGCCGACGGATGCGCGGCAAAGCGGCCATGCAGGCTGCCGGCTTGTCTCGCTGGGTGCTGGGCCCCAAAGAAGGCCTGGCCCTGATTAATGGGGCCACCTTTTCAGCGGCGCTTTTGGCCCTGGCCGTGCACGATGCCGCCCTCCTGCTCGACCTGGCCAACATCACCCTGAGCATGACCCTGGAAGCGCTGCGCGGCGTCTCGGCCGCCTTCGACCCCCGCATCCATCTGGCGCGGCGGCACCCCGGCCAGATGGAATCGGCCCGTCGCGTGCGCCAACTGACCGCCGGGAGCACGCTCCTGGACGCGGCCGGACGGGTGCAGGACGCCTACTCCCTGCGCTGCGCTCCTCAGGTGCACGGCGCGACTAGGGACGCCTGGCGTTTTGTCAGCGAGGTGGTCACCCGCGAAATCAATGCCGTGACCGACAACCCGCTGCTTTTCGGCCTCGATGCCGTGCTCTCGGGCGGCAACTTTCACGGTGAGCCCACCGCCATGGCTGCCGACTTTTTGAGCATCGCCCTCACCGAACTGGCCGCCGTGGCCGAGCGGCGGCTCTTCCGCCTCACCGACGGCAAACTCAACGATGGCCTCCCCGGCATGTTGGTCGACCCGCCGGAGGCCGCCGGGCTTAACTCCGGCCTGATGCTGGTGCAGTACACTGCGGCCTCTCTGGTGCTGGAGAACCAGACCCTGAGCAGCCCCGATAGTGTGCGCTCTCTGCCTACTTCGGGCGAGCAGGAGGATCACAACGCCAACGCGATGAACGCGGCCCGCCACGCCCGCCGGGTGGTCGCCAACACCGCTCATGTGCTGGCGGCCGAGGCCTACACCGCGGCCCGGGCGCTGGACCTGCGGCTGCGGGCCGCCCCTGAAGCGCGCTTGGGCCGGGGCGTGGCCGTGGCCTGGCAGGCCATCCGGGAGGTCGTCCTCTATCAGGCGGGGGACGCCCTATGGGGTCCGGAAATTGAGCGTGTCAGGCAACGGGTGACCCAGCCGGCCTTTGTGCACCGCGTGTTGCGCGCCGCCGACCTCTCGCCCACCCTTCCCCCGGCCCAGGTGACCTGAAGCAAAGGCTGTTCTCCGGAAACGGGCCTGTCCTGCGGCAAACAAAAACCGCCTGGGGAGGAAAAGTCCCCAGGCGGTTTCCTTGCTTGAGTTTGACTACCCCACCAGGAACGCCGCCCAAAACAGAAACCAGACGAATAACCCGAAGGCCGCGGGGAGCGCCTGCCGCCAGGTCAGCCTCTCCCACCCCTGCACGCTGCCGCCCAGGGCCAGGGCCCGGAGGCGATGCACCGTTTCCTCCAAAAGCGCCTCAGGGGATGCGTCGCCCATGCCCACCCACAGCCAGGGGCCGCCCACAGGCAACACCAGTTTGGCCCCTGTAAACCGCTCCAACCACAGGCGCCACATCTCGTTCAAGGTGCTCAGGGTATGCCCCACCAAGACCACCGCCTGCACTGGCTGGTCCGGCGTCGGTAGACCCCGGCCCAGGTCGTGCCAATGAAGGGGCAACTGGGGTACCAAGGAGCGCAGGCGTTCCTGCAGCAACCCCAGCACGGGCGAGGTGCCGTCCGAAAGCAGCCAGACATGGAAGGCGGAAAGACGTTGCGCTTGTTGGGCAGTCTCCCAGGCCTGGTCCTGGCGTAGCCAGGACCAGTGAAACGCGCCCAGCCCCAGGGCCACCGCACCGCTGCCCAGCGCGGTCCACCACTCCACCGCTGGCCAGGTCTCTCCCGCCAGAAGTAGCAACAGCCCGTGGTAAACCAGAGCCCCCAGGGTGCCCATCAGCGTGAGCACACTGCCCAGCAAGGCGGCATAGAGCAACCCCCGGCGGCCCAAAGAGCGCCGTACTGCGCCCCCGACTTCCGAGGGCGTCAAGGCGTCGCGCTGAAGCACACGCCAGCAGCTCCACCAGAGGGGCAGGCCCACCCCGGCAAAGCCAATGCCGCGGGCCAGGATGGGGGCGCCCAGGCCTTCCAGCCACGCCTGCATCAGCGCCCGCCACAGCATGGCCAGCCCCAACCCGAAAAGGAACAGCCCGCCCAACCCGGCGAAGGCCTCGGCCCTGGCCCGGAGCAGGCGCCCCCTAGGTGTGGGCCAGGAGGCCTCCAGCCGCCGCCAGGTGCGCCCCATCCACCAGGTCGCCGCCCCCCAGGGGAGAAGACGGCCCAGCAGCAGCACGCCCAGACGCTGCCCGGCCTCCGCCCCGGCCATCACCCCCAAAACCGCCCCGCTGGTCGCCCACAAAGCCTCCACCAATCCCGCGGCGACCACCGCCAGACCGGTGAGGCCTGTCAGGAGCGTCAGGGTGGCATGGATGGCGGAACGCCGCTCTTCCTTCTCCCGCCCCCATCGGCGCCACCACGGGGCCACGGCCACGCCCAGCAGCACCCCCGCCGCGGCCCAGACGATGCTTTGGGGCCAGCGATAATCCGTTTGTTCCAGCCAGGCCTGGGAGATCCCGAACAGCCCCTGGCTGCCCAAGGCCAGAGCGTGCAGGGTCCAGAGCCAGCCTTGAAGGCGGTGCAGGGCGCGTTGGGCCGCGCCGGTTTCCCTCCGGTTGCGGTAGGCGAAAAACGCCCCGACCAGGCCGTTGACGACCACCGTCAGCACCCCCTGGCGCCACACCACCACCCCATAGGGCGGTTTTTCAAAATACGGCCATAACGCCTGCTGGGCCAGATCGAGCAGCCGGTACAACGCGATCAGCCAGGGAACGGCCCAGGCGAAGTGCAACGCTGCGGCCCGGATCCAGGTCTGCCGCTCTTCCAGGTGCTCGCGGGCCAGGCGCTGTGCCCACAGCCAGTGTCCCAGCATGACGGGAAAGCCCACCAGCAGCGAGGCCAGCCCGCCCGCCAGCACGTCGGCCGAGCGGGAAAAGCCCGGCTGCCACAGCGCGTTCAGCGTCTGGATCATCCCGTTGACGCTGGCCGCCAGCCCGGCCAGAAAAGCGGCGTACAGGTAAAGCCGACGCATGATTTGCATGGCTTACTCTCCAGGGGTGGGCGACGGCGGCGCGGGAGGGGGTGGTAAACGTTTCAGGCCCTCCACCACGCCCCAGGGCGGGGGCAGGGCTACCAACCGCCAGCTGCCGTCCGTGCGGGTCAACACGGCCTCCAGCACCTGCTCCTCGGCGGGGAAGAGCAACGGCGGTGAGGCGATGCGGGTCAGATGCAACAGGACGACCGCCCTGTCCGGACCAGGGAAGCGCACCGCGCCAATGCTCACGGCATATTGTTGCCGCCAGGAGGCCGTCTCCTGCAAGTGATGCTCGAACTTTTGGGCATCCAGCCACGCCTGGGGAGCCCAGTAGTCGTAGGCCCGCTGGTAGTTGCGTTGCTCCAGAGCCTGCAGGTAGGCCTGCACCACCCGGCGGGGGTCGTCCGGCGGGTAGGTGGGCGGTCGCCGCCGGGCGAAAAGCACCCCCGCCACCACGGCGAAAAGCACCACGATCCCGCTGCCCAGCAAAAACGCTCGGCGTTCGCTCATCGTCGTCCCCTACGCTTCATCGCGGCAGGATACCCCCACAGGATGGCGAAAAACGGCCCCACCAGGGGGACAAACACGGCCAGCAACCCCCACCAGGTGAACGCGGCCAGGGAAAGCCGCCGCCGGCGCAGCGCGGCCATGCCCAGCAGGGTCATTCCCATGATGGTGAGCACCAGGCAAAACCGCATCACCTCTGCTGCGGCGTCCGAGGGCATGGGCATCCCCCTCAAGGCACCCAACGATACGCCAGGGAGGGCATCAACGCACGATCGAGGAAGTGCGCCCATTCGCCCGAAAGGGACGCTTGGGCGCCCATGAGCAGGTCGGCAAAGGAACTCACCCGGCGGTAACGCACCACCCGGGGCACATCCTGGATCCCGCCCAGGTCGGCGGCTCTGGCAATCCCGTCGTCCAGATAGCCCAACGCATCCACCAGGCTCAGTTCCAGCGCCTGTTGGCCGGTGTAAACCCGCCCATCGGCCAACTTGCGCACCTCCTTCTCGCTCATGCCCCGCCCCTCGGCGACCACCTTGACGAAGCGGGCATAGGCTTCGTCGATGATGCGCTGCCAGTACGCCTGCTCCTCCGGCGTCATGGGGCGGTAGAGGCTGCCGAAATCTTTGGCCTCCCCGGACTTGATGACGGTGAAATGCACGCCCAACTTGTCGAACAACTGGCTGGCCTCAGGGAAGGTGGAGATGACCCCGATGGAACCGGTCAGCGTGGCCGGGTTGGCGATAATGTAATCCGCACCTGCTGCGATGTAATACCCCCCCGAGGCAGCCAAATCCTCCATCACCACCACCACGGGCTTGTGCAGTTCCTGCAAGGCCTGGTGAATGCGGTCCGAAGGCACCACCCCGCCCCCGGGGCTATTGATGCGCAGCACCACGGCTTTGATGCTGGGGTCGCGGCGGGCGTCGGCCAGCATATCGAGGATGTCGTCGGCCGCGGCTACCTCATTCAACGAGGGGAGCGGCGCCCGACCGTTGACGATGGGGCCGTTGACCTCAATGATGGCCACTGCCGGGCCGCTGAGCGGCCCCCGCACATGCACCTGCTGGACCCTGGGCGTCGGCGCCGCCGGGCCGGAGGCCATGCCGCTTACCGCGCCCACCAGGGTAAACAGCGCGAACAACAACCCGCAAGCCAACACCGGCAACAACATCCCTGCCGCCACGCCGACGAGGGCCCACAACGCCTGCCGACCACCGGTGTTGGCAGGACGCCCGGGAATTTCATTGGAGCGCTCAGGTTGACGATCCATCTCATCTTCTCCTGAGGGGCAAAAGATCACAACTGCGTAGTGGCATTTTACCACCTCCTGCTCCGGGCGGGGGCGGCGTAGGCGGGGGGCTGTCCTCCCTTGCCCGCCACATCCAATCCCTCCCCCATGGTAAAATAGCCCTCGTGCGGTGGGCGGGACGCCGATCGCGAAACATGTGTTGAGGGTGGCTGATGGATGGTTTCTTTCGTTTTGCGGACTTCCATCGCTGGATGCTGAGAGCCGTGGTTGTGGGGGCTCTGGCCCTGTTGGTAGCCTGTGGAGGCCCGTCTCAACCTGCGCCGCCCCCTACGGCGACGGCGGGGTTGCCTCGCTTCACGCCGACCCTGCCTCCCGCCACGGAGACTGCCTCCTATGCGCCTGTGGCCACCGCCACCTTCACCGCTGAGGTGGCGCCTTCCCCCACGGTCACCATCACCACTACCCCCGGGAGGCCCCCTTCCCCCACGGCGCGGTCCTGGTGGCAGCCCAAACCCCGCACCACCTGGCAGATCCAGATCAACGGCGGTCAGATCGACCTCTCTTACCAGGCCCAGGTGTACGATGTGGACCTCTTCGACACCCCGACCGAGACCATCGCCCAACTCCACCGCATGGGGCGCAAGGTCATTTGCTACTTCAGCGCCGGCACGTACGAGGACTGGCGGCCCGACGCCGACCGTTTTCTCGGCTACGGCATCGTGGGTCAGCCGCTGGAAGACTGGCCCGGCGAGCGTTATCTGGATATCCGCCGCCTGGACATCCTGGGCCCTATCCTGCAAGACCGCCTGGACCTGGCCGTGGAAAAAGGGTGCGACGCCGTGGATCCCGACAATGTGCAGAACTTCCAGGAACCCACAGGCTTCGCTCTTTCCTCTGAAGATCAGTTGCGTTTCAACCTCTGGCTGGCCGGGGAGGCCCACGCCCGCGGCCTGGGGGTGGGGTTGAAGAACGACCGCCCGCAAATCCCTGACCTGGTGGCTGCCTTTGACTTCGCTGTGGACGAAGAATGCTTCACCTATGCCGAATGCGAACCGCTGCTGGCCTTCATCCGGGCCGGCAAAGCCGTTTTTGAGATAGAATATGAACTCAGCCCGGCGGCTTTTTGCCCTCAGGCCAACGCCTGGGGCTTCTCAGCCCTGGTCAAGCCGTGGGACCTCAGTCCGCAACGCTTTGATTGCCTGCAAGATTTTGAGGAGAGATGAGATGGTACATCAAGACCTGCTGGAGATTTTGCGCTGCCCCGTGTGCGTGCAGGAAGGCAAGGGCGAACTGGAACTGGTGAAGGAGACCTGGCTGGTGTGCTACGATTGTGGCCGCAAGTACCCCATCCGCGACGATATCCCTGTGATGCTCATTGAGGAAGGGGACAAGTGGCGCGAGACCCCGGTGGACGACCTGCCCGTTCCCGTGCCGGAAAAGTGATCGTGGTGGACATCCTGACCCCGTTGCGCCGTGCGGTGGCCCAGGGGGACGACGCCGCGGCCGAGGAGGCTGTGCAGGCCCTACTCCGGACCCCTGAGGCCGCGCTGACCCAGTTGCTGCATCTCTCCCACGAGGAGGACCCGGACCTGCGCTGGTGGGCCTTGCGTGCCCTGGCCGAGATCCCCGCCCCCCAGGTGCCCCCGCGCCTGGGGGCCGCCTTGCGCGACCCCGACCCCACCGTGCGCCAGGTGGCCGCCCTGGCGCTGCGTTACCAGCCCACCGCCGAGGCTGTGGACGACCTCATCGCCTTGCTGGCCGGGCCGGACCGCCTGCTGGCCCGACTGGCTTCCGATGCGCTGATCGCCATCGGGACGGACGCCGTGCCGGCGCTCATCCAGGCCATCGAAGAGGGCCCGGCCCACGGACGGGTTCCCGCCGCACGGGCCCTGGCCGCCATCGGCGACCTTCGCGCCGTCCCCACCCTGTTCGCCTTGCTCGACGACCCCTCGCCTCTGGCCACGGCTTACGCCGAGGAGGGCCTGGAGCGCTTAGGGATCGGCATGGTCTTCTTTTCGCCCAACTGACGGGATGCGCCCACCCTGGGCGCAAGCCTTGCTCACACTTTAGCAAAAGAGGGCTATCATGGACTCTTTAGGACTGAGTTTGGGTTATCTGCTTGTCCAGATTCTCAACCTCATCCTGTCCGTGGGCCTGCCGCTGGTGTTGCTCTTTTTCGTTTACCGCTGGATGTTGGGAGTCCAGCAAAGCCTGGAGCGGGTGGAGAAGCGGCTGCAGGCCCTGGATGAGCACCTGGAAGAGGTGCTGGACTATCTGGCCGAACAGGAAGAGGGGCGGTAGGCCGTTTGTAATCCAGGCAAAGGACAAAGAAAACGCCCCGCGCTTGCCGCCGCGCGGGGCCCGGTTTCTGGTGCCAGGGAGTCAGTACCAGGCCCAGTAGGCCCATAGGCTGATCATGACCACGCCCAGGAAAAAGCGAACCACGAAGGCCCAGCCGCAGCCGACCAGGTAGCCTTTCGCCGCCTCCCAGGCGTTGTGGAAGTCTCTCTGGCGCAGATACTCCGCGGCCAGCAGCGCCAGAGGGGCCAGCACCAGGCCGCCCAGAGGAGGGAAGACGTAGGTGCCCGCTAAAGCCGCCACGATGGCGAGGGCGATGCTCCACCAGGAGGCACCGCCTTTGCGTGCGCCGGCCCCCATGGCGATGTTGTCCACTGTGACGCCGAGGAGCATGAGCACGGTGAGCCCGGCGAAAATCCAGCCGCCTATGGTGCCAAAGCCTTGCACCAGGCCGTATACCAACGCCGCGCCCCAGATGACCACAATGCCGGGAAAGATGGGCACCACCAGGCCGAACAGGCCCACCAGCATGACCAGGAAGACCAACAGGCGAAAGGAGAGGCCCAGCCAGTCCATCCTCAGCCCTCCGGCCTGATGATGTCCAGCCCGCCCATGTAGGGCCGCAACACCTCGGGCACCACCACCGAGCCGTCGGGCTGTTGATAGGTTTCCAGCACGGCGATGTACACCCGCGGCAGGCCTAGCCCCGATCCGTTGAGGGTGTGCACGAAGCGCGGTTTGCCGCCCTCTTTGGGCCGATAGCGGATGTTGGCCCGTCGGGCCTGAAAGTCACCCACATTGGATATTGAGGACACTTCCAGCCATTCCCCGCTGCCGGGGGCCCAGACCTCCAGGTCGTAGGTCTTGCGGGCGGCGAACCCCAGGTCGCCGGTACACAGTTGCACCACGCGGTAGGTCAGCCCCAGCAGGCGGATGGTCTCCTCGGCGTGGGCCAACATGCGCTCCAAGGCCGCCGGGGAGTCTTCGGGGGTGGTGTAGATGTACATCTCCACCTTGTCGAATTGGTGACCGCGTTTCATGCCGCGCACATCGCGGCCGGCGCTCATCTTCTCGCGGCGGAAGCAGGGCGTGTAGGCGGTGTAATAGAGCGGCAGGTCCTCTTCGTCCAGGATTTCGTCCTTGTGTATCCCGGTGAGCGGGACTTCGGCGGTGGGGACCATCCATTTGTCCTCTTCATGGTCCTTGTAGAGGTTATCGGCGAACTTGGGCAATTGCCCTGAAGCGTAGAGGATTTCGCCCTTGACCATGAAGGGAGGGTAGATTTCCGTGTAGCCTTGCTTCTGGGTGTGGAGGTCGAGCATCCAGGCGATGAGGGCGCGCTCCAGCCGAGCGCCAGGGCCACGCAGGAGGTAGAAGCGGGTCCCGCTCAGTTTGACGCCCCGCTCGAAGTCGATGATGCCCAGGCGCGGGCCTAATTCCCAATGGGGTACAGGCTCGAAGTCGAACTGCGGGATGTCGCCCACCTGACGCGCGACCACATTGTCGTTTTCGTCTTCGCCGTCGGGCACATCGGGGTCGGGCAGGTTAGGGATGCTGATGAGTAGGTCGTGCAGTTGGGCCTCGACCTGGTCGAGTTGGGCGTCCAGGGCTTTGATGCGGTCGCCCACCTGGCGCATGGCCTTGATTTTCGCCTGCCGCTCGGCGGGGTCTTTCGTCCGCCCGATTTCCTTTGAGGTGCGGTTGCGCTCGGCTTTCAGGGCTTCGACCTCCTGGATGATGCGCCGGCGTTGTTCGTCCAGCGCGCGGACCTGATCCACAACCGCATCGTCCATACGGCGGCGGCGAAGGCCTTCGCGAATCAGGTCGGGCTGTTCCCGGAACAAATGGATGTCCAACATGGTGACCTCCTCACGATGGGATGATGGATTTTGGTAGCGAAGCCACCAAAATCCATCGCATCCTGGTACGCAAAAGCGCCCCCCTGCGTGCAGGACGAGGGGGGCGCCCCGTGGTGCCACCTGCTTTCGCCCGCCACCCCATGGGCAAAAGGTGCGACGGGCCTCGTTCGTCGCGCTAACGGGCGAACCCGGCCACCCTTACGACGGCAGTCCTGCCGCCCCTGCGGGGGCACCCGGCCTGGCGGTTGTGTCTCTCCGGGCCGACGGAGGGGATTCGCCGCAGCGACCCACCGTCTCGCACCAGCCGACGGCTCTCTGAAGGGTCTGCCCTGCGGTTACTGGTCTCCGTGCAAGGCGTTGGCTTTCTGGATTGTTCGTTTTAATTATAGCCAGAGGTGCAAGGGTTGTCCAGGAAAATTTGGATTGGGTCTTGATTTTGCCATTGACAGCCCTTAGGCTCTTTGGTAGACTTAGCGCCACAATGGCATAGGTGAGATGACTTTGGGGCATTTGCGCCCCACCTCATCCAGAGAGGCGGAGGGACCGGCCCTGTGAAGCCTCGGCAACCAGGTCGCGTCCTCCGGTCTGCACCACGACCGGGGACGGGCCCAGGTGCCAATTCCGGCAGGCCTGATTTGGCCTGGAAGATGAGGGTTGATGCATTCGCTCAGCCTTCCTCTTCCGGGAAGGTTTTTTGTTTTGGTTATCTGGTTACCTGGTTGTCTGGTGATTTGGTCGTATCCAACGGTCAAGCGCCCAAGTAACCAAGCAATAACCACTTCAACCATAACACGAGGACGCTATGCCAAAACCCCAGCGCAAATACACCAACCGTCGTTATCTGGACGCCTTAGAAGAACGGGTGCTCATCTACGACGGCGCCATGGGCACCAACCTGCAGAAGTTGAACCTTGCGCCAGAACACTACGGCGGCGAGCGTTTCGTCGGCCTCAACGAAATACTGGTGCTCACTTACCCTCAGGCCGTGGAGCAGGTACACCGCTCCTTTTTAGAGGTGGGGGTCGATGTCATCGAAACCGACACCTTTCGCGCCAACCGCATCACCCTGGCCGAATTCGGCGTGGCCGAAAAGACCCTGGAGATCAACCGCGCCGCCGCCGCGCTGGCCCGTCGCCTGGCCGACGAATACACCCAACGCACCGGCCAACCGCGCTTCGTGGCCGGTTCGATGGGCCCTACGGGCAAACTTCCCTCGGCCGACGACCCCGATCTCTCCGATATCACTTTCGACGAACTGGCTGATGTGTTCCGCGAGCAGGCGGTGGGCCTCATCCAGGGCGGCGTGGATGTGCTGCTCATCGAGACCTCACAAGACATTTTAGAAGTCAAAGCCGCCATCCACGGTATACTCCGCGCCTTCGAGGAAACAGGGGAATGGCTGCCCATTCAGGCCCAGGTTACGCTGGACACCACTGGACGGATGCTTCTGGGCACGGACATCGAGGCCGCCCTGACCATTTTAGAAGGGCTCCCCATCGATGTCATCGGTCTCAACTGTTCCACCGGCCCCGAGCACATGCGCCAGCCTATCGAGTTCCTGGGGCAACACGCCCCCTTGCCCGTCTCCTGTATCCCCAACGCCGGGCTGCCGCTCAATGTGGACGGTGAGGCCGTCTACCCACTGGAACCCGAACCCTTTGCCGAGGCCCTGGCCGAGTTTGTGGAAAAGCATCACATCAGCGTGGTGGGCGGCTGTTGTGGCACCACCCCGGCCCATCTCAAAGCCCTGGTCGAGCGGCTCCACGGCCGCCCACGCCCCCCGCGCCCCATCCTCGACCTGCCTCGTCTGGCCTCCGCGGTGCGCGCCTACAGCATGAAGCAAGACCCACCCCCGCTGCTCATCGGCGAGCGTTGCAACGCCCAGGGCAGCCGCAAGTTCAAGCGCCTGCTTCTGGCCGAAGACTGGGATGGCATCGTGGCCCTGGCCCGCCAGCAAGTGGCCGCCGGCGCCCACGCGCTGGACATCTCAGTGGCCGTCACCGAGCGCAGCGATGAGGCCGAACTGATGCGCACGGTGGTGCACAAACTGGTCACCGCTGGCGTGGAGGTGCCTTTGGTCATCGACACCACCGAGCCCAAAGTCATGGAAGCCGCGCTCAAAACCGCCCCCGGGCGCTGTGTGCTCAACTCCACCCATCTGGAAGGGGGGCGCGAGAAGGCCGACCGGGTGCTCCACCTGGCCAAACTGCACAACGCCGCGGTCATGTTGCTGACCATCGACGAGCAGGATATGGCCAAGACCGCCGAGCGCAAACTGGAGGTGGCCCAACGGCTTTATCGCCTGGCCGTGGAGGAGCACGGCCTCCAGCCGGGCGACCTGGTCTTCGACCCGCTAACCTTCACTTTGGCCACCGGCGACCCCGAATTTGCCAACGCCGCCGTAGAGACCCTGGAGGGCATCCGGCGCATCAAGGCGGCGCTGCCGGGTGTGTTCACCTCGCTGGGGGTGAGCAACATCTCCTTCGGCTTGCCCAAGGCCGCTCGCCCAGTGATCAACAGCGTGTTTCTCTACCACGCCGTCCAGGCCGGGCTGGATATGGCCATCGTCAACCCGGCCCATATTACCCCCTACGCCGACATCCCCGAAGAGGAACGCCAACTGGCGGAAGACCTCATCTTCAACCGCCGCCCTGACGCCTTGCAGCGGGTGATCGCTTTTTACGAAGGGCGCGAGGCCCGCCCCTCCGCCACCCAGCGGGACCCGCTGGCCGGGTTGAGTTTGCCCGAACGCCTCCACGCCCGCATCCTCCACCGCCACAAGGAGGGGTTGGGGTTGGAAGGGGACATCGACGCCCTGGTCGCCGAATGGTCGGCCGATCCCGCCCTCACCCTCACCCCATCCCCCCAGCCCCCCTTCCCCTCTCCCACTGGGAGAGGGGAAGGGGGTGAGGGCACTTCCCCCACCCCGGCCACCCATCGGGCCGCGGTGCGCATCCTCAATGAGGTGCTGCTCCCGGCCATGAAAGAAGTGGGCGACAAATTCGGCGCCGGCGAACTCATCTTGCCCTTCGTGTTGCAATCGGCTGAGGTGATGAAGCGCGCCGTAGCTCACCTGGAGCGCTACCTGCTGCGCCAGGAAGGGGTGACCAAGGGCACCATCGTGCTCGCCACCGTTTACGGCGATGTGCATGATATCGGCAAGAATCTGGTCAAAACCATCCTGAGCAACAACGGTTACACCGTCATCGACCTGGGTAAACAGGTCCCTGCCGAAACCATCATTCAGGCCGCTCAAGAGCACCGCGCCGATGCCATCGGCCTCAGCGCCTTGCTGGTCAGCACCAGCAAGCAAATGCCCCTCATCGTCAACGAACTCCATCGGCGCGGGTTGCGTTATCCGGTGCTCATCGGCGGCGCGGCCATCAACCGCCGCTTTGGCTATCGCACCCTCTTCACGGAGGAAGGCAAACCCTACGAACCGGGCGTCTTTTACTGCAAGGATGCCTTTGAGGGGCTGCAAGTCATGGACGCGTTGATGGACACCCGGGAACGGGAGCGCCTGCTGGAACGCCTGCTCCGGGAAGCGGCCCGCGCCCTGGGGCGGCAACGCCCCTCCGGACCCCGAGGACGGCCTGCGGGGTCCCGAAAGGTGCCCCCGGCCCCGGATATCCCCCAACCGCCCTCCTGGGGCCCCCGCGTGGTCCGGGAGATGCCCCTGGAAGCGGTGTTCCAACACCTGTTCAAGAAAGACCTGTTCCGCCTCTCCTGGGGCGCCAAGAACGCCCACGGTGAAGAATGGGAGCGCCTGCAGGCCGAGTTCGAGGAACGCCTGGCCCGTATGCAACGGGAGGCGCTGCGCCACGGCTGGCTTCGTCCGCGGGGCGCTTACGGCTATTGGCCCTGTCAATCCCAGGGCGAGACGCTGTTGGTTTATGACCCGGCCTCGGTCGCGGCCGGAGAGCCTGAGGTGTTGGTCACCTTTACCTTCCCACGCCAGGCGGGCGGCGAGGGGCTTTGCCTGGCCGACTACTTCGCTGCCGTGGATTCTGGCGTGATGGATGTGGTCGCCCTGCAAATCGTCACCGTGGGCGAGGAAGCTACCGCGCGCTTCGAGGCGCTGCAGGAGGCTGGGGAGTACACCGAAGCCTACTTTTTCCACGGCCTGGCCGTCCAGACCGCCGAAGCCGCCGCCGAGTACCTGCACCGCCATATCCGCCGCGAGTTGGGCCTGCCTCCCGGACGAGGCAAACGTTACTCGTGGGGCTATCCGGCCATTCCCGATCTGGAAGACCACGCCGAGGTGTTCCGCCTGCTGCCCGCCGAGCAAGCCCTGGGTATGCGGCTCACCGAGGCCTATCAACTGGTGCCAGAGCAATCCACAGCGGCCATCATCGTGCACCACCCCCAGGCCAAATACTTCGCCGTGCGGTAAATTGCGGAGTGTGGTGCCTCGGCACTGCTTTGGAGCAGCGTCGGCGTCTTCGCTCACTGGGTGCGCCTACACATCCCGCGGCTCCAGCGCCAACCGCACGCCGTCCAGGATCTGCCGCACCCGCCGAGGCGAAAGTGTGCCGATGTAATCGCTCAAGTCCTTTTTGTCCAGGGTGAAGATCTGGCTCACATTGACAACGCTGGCTTTGGGTAGGCCGCCTTCCCCTGCCTTGAGCAACACATTGCCCGGCGCTGCGGCCCGCTTCAGGTTGCTGGTGATGGCGCAGACGACCACCGTGCGGATGCGGCTTTGGTTGAACAGGTTGTTCTGGATCACCACCACAGGGCGTCGATACCCTGGCTCTGCACCGCGCGGTTCGTCCAGATCCACCCAGTACAGGTCGCCCTGGCGGATCACCATGGGTCAGCCGCCTCACCTTGTAGGCGTTTGAGCGCGGTCAGTTGACGTTGTTCTTCTTCTGTCAGGTCCTCGGCATAGACCTGGTTGATCGCCTCCAGAAGCGCCTGATTGCGCTTCCGTTCCAAAAAAGACTCCAACGCCATGACAAACACCCGGCTCCGAGGCACGCCCATCTCTTTTGCCAGCCGATCTACTTCGGCGAACAACTCCTCAGGCAAAGATACCGCCGTCTTGACGGTCATCCTTTGTCCTCCTCTTGGTGTTTACTCGGGTATAACCGATTGTACCACCATCTTCCAGCCGCGAGGGAGTCGATGACCACACCCCGCCAACGCTTTCTCGACTTGATCACCCGCGCCGAGCGCCCTATTCTGCTGGACGGTGCCATGGGCACCATGCTGCACGCCAAAGGTATCGGCTTTGACCAATGCTTCGACGCCCTCAATCTGGAGAACCCTGCTTTGGTGGCCGAGGTGCACCGGGGCTATATTGAAGCCGGGGCCCAGGTCATCCTCACCAACACCTTTGGCGCCAACCGCTACCGCCTGGCCGAACACGGCCTGGAGGACAAAGTCGCTGCCATCAACCGCGCCGGGGTGGAACTGGCGCGCCGGGTGGTGCTGGCATCCTTTCGCGAGGTGCTCGTGGCCGGGGATGTGGGTCCCCTGGGCGTTCGGCTGGCCCCTTTTGGGCGGGTGCAACCGGAAGAGGCCCGTGCTGCCTTCCGGGAACAAATGGCCGTTCTGGCCGAAGCGGGCGCTGATCTCATCGTGATCGAAACCATGAGCGATCTCTACGAGGTGCGCGAGGCCGTGTTGGCCGCCCGGGAAGTCGCCCCCGACCTGCCCATCGTCACCTCGGTCACCTTCACCCGCGACGACCGCACCCTACTGGGCGACGCGCCGGAAAAAGTAGCCGAGACCCTGCGTGATTTGGAAGTGGATGTCATCGGTGTGAACTGCTCCGGCGGCCCGGCGCAGTTGCTCCGCATTCTGAAGCACATGCGGGCCGTGGCGCCTGAGGCGCGCTTCTGGGTCAAACCCAACGCCGGGTGGCCCGAGCGGCTCCCCGGTGGGCGGATCATGTACCCCGCCGGGCCGGCTTACTTCGGCGAGTACGCCCTGGCCTTTTACCAGGCCGGCGCCACGCTGGTTGGAGGCTGTTGCGGCACCACGCCCGAGCATATCGCGGCGATGCACCACAGCCTGGAACAGGCGCCCCCGCGCGAGGCCCTGCCGCGCCTCACTGTCAGCCTTTCCCAACGGCGGGAGCAACTGCCGCCCCCCGACGAACCCACCCAACTGGCCCAGAAACTGCAGCATGGGCAGTTTGTGATCACCGTGGAGATGACCCCTCCCCGCGGTCTGTCGGCCCACAAGGTGCTGGCCGGGGCCCATCTCCTGGCCGAGGCCGGGGCCGACACCATCAATGTGGCCGATAGCCCCATGGCCCGTATGCGCATGAGCCCCTGGGCGGTGTGTCACCTTATCCAGCGTGAAGTCGGCGTGGAGACGGTGCTCCACTTCCCCACACGGGGGCGCAACCTGCTTCGGGTGCAGGGGGATTTGCTGGCCGCCCACGCTTTGGGGGTGCGCAATGTCTTTGTGGTCATGGGCGATCCTACGGCCATTGGCGACTATCCCGAGGCCATGGACAACTACGACCTGGTGCCCTCCGGCCTGATCAAACTCATTAAGCAAAAGTTCAACGCTGGGGTGGACCATGCCGGGAGCGACATCGGGCAGCCCACCTCTTTCTTCGTTGGGTGTGCCCTCAACCTCAACCCTAAGGACCCGGAGCGCGAGGCCAGGGTGCTGCGCCGCAAAATTCGCGCCGGGGCCGACTTCGCCCTCACCCAGCCGGTGTACGATCCCGAAGCGGCACGGCGCTTCCTGGACTTTTACGCAGAACGCTACGGGCCTGTGGAGATCCCCATCCTGGTGGGCGTCCTGCCGCTCAACAACCCGCGCCACGCTGCGTTCCTGCACCACGAGGTGCCCGGCATTACCATCTCTGAGCCCATCATGCGCCGTCTGGAGCAGGCTGGCGAACGCGCGCCCTGGGAGGGCGTGCGCATCGCGCTGGAACTTATCGAGCGTATCCGCTCCTGGGCCCAGGGCGTGTATCTCATGCCCCAGTTCCGGCGCTATGATTTGGTGGCGGAGATCGTGGAGGGGGTCAGGGCCCGGACAGAGCAGGGTTGAAAGCCCACCTGGTGTCTGAGGAGCAAGGCTTTTTTTGGCGCGGGGTGGGGCTGGGGCAAATCCTGGTAGATAGGGGCACTTGCCGATCTGGAAAAGGAAAACGAGGAGGTGTTTTGTGGCCTGGCAGGTCAAACATAACCCGGAACAGCAGCGTTTTGAGGTGGATTTGGGGGACGCGGTGGTGGTGCTGGGATACATGCCCCAGGGAGGGTGCCTGGTGTTTACGCACACGGGCGTGCCCCTCGGCTTATGAAGGGCAGGGCATTGCCAGCGCCCTGGTCAAAGAGGGACTGACTTACGCCCGGAGTGAGGGCTACAAGGTTGTGCCGTTGTGCTCCTTTGTGGCGGCTTACATCAAACGGCATCCGGAAGACGCCGATTTGCTTCCCTGACCTTTCCGCCTGCCCGTCGGCTGTTGAAGCCGCGCTGGAAAGGCGCCCTTCCTAACCCCTTTGCAGAGAACATAGCTCCTCGTTTGCTGGAGCGTCCGTGAAATCCTTGTCCAAACGATGGCTTCTTGTTGGATGGATTGGGCTGGTCGTCTTGAGCGCCTGCGTGGGCCAGGGGCCGCGCCCTGCCTTGGATTCCCCCGCTACGGCGGAGGCGGTTGCGGCGGCTTCGAGGGTGACGCCGACCTGGTCGCCGTTGGTGCCTTTGCCTCCCATCCTTCCCTCGCCCACGCCGTCCCCGCAGCCTTCGCCCACCCTGGGGCCCCCGGTACGGTTTGCCGTCATCGGGGATTTCGGTCAGGCTGGGCCTCACGAGCAAGCCGTGGCCGCGTTGGTGGATTCCTGGCATCCCGATTTCGTCGTCACCACGGGCGACAACAACTACCCCAACGGCGCCATGGCCGTCATGGCGGCCAATGTGCTGCAGTATTACGGCGACGATGTGGAGCAGCGGCGCTTTTTTCCGCCCCTGGGCAACCACGACTGGCGTAGCGGCATCGAACCTCATCTGGCGATCTTTGACCTCCCGGGCAACGAGCGGTATTACGATGTGGTCTGGGGCCCGGTGCACCTGCTCGTTTTGGACAGCAACTGGCACGAACCCGGCGGTATCGGGGCCAACTCCAAACAGGCGCAATGGCTCCGGCAGCGTGGTGCGCTACAATGGAGATTACGGTGCCATGCTGGTGGAGGGCGACGTCTCCCACATCACTTTCCAGTTCATCAACATTTAGGGTGAGGTGATTGATACCTACACGCTGCAAGCCCCATGAGCCCTCTGCCCGGCAAAAAAGCCCAGGGGCGGGAAGCAATCCCGCCCCTGGTTTATGTTCCCTTACTCGGCCAGTTGGATGGCTTTCTGGGAGGTCCACAGACCGTGGATGTTGCAATGCGAAGTGGCCAGCAGGGTTCCCGGCTGGTTGATCTGCATGGAGAATGTGGCGATGGGATGAGTGTACACGGGACCCTTGTTGGGGCCTTTGGTGGATTCCCCGTGGGCGCGGAAGTCAAAGCGCGCCACATGGTGGGCGAAGCGGCTGCCTTTGGGCACAAAGAAGACATCGATCCAGGCGATGAAATGCTCCGTGGTGTTGGGATGAGGGATTTCCTTGCCGATGCTGACGGTCACGGTGAAAGGCTCGTTGGCCTTGACGGCGTCCGGGCACTCAATGACCGGCGTGTGTTTCTCTTTTTTCCAATCGGCGGTCTGGAACACATCCTGGATGTTCATGGTATCCTCCTCTTGAGTGTGGGATGGGCTTTTTTCATTATACCGGCTTTGCCGCCAAGTGAGGGAGGCCAGCGGGCCTTGTCTGGCCCGGGTTTGCCTCGCGCCCCGCGCCTTGATGGTAAAATGAAGTCTGTACCCTGCACCCCCTGGTTTGGATGAGCGATGAAGGTTTACCTGGATACGGTCGGTTGTCGGTTGAATCAGGCGGAGATCGAGCGCATGGCCCGCGAGTTTCGCGCGGCGGGGCATACCCTGGTAGCCTTCCCGGGAGAGGCGGATCTGGTGGTGTTGAACACCTGCGCGGTGACCCAGAAGGCGGTGGCCGATTCCCGCCAGAAGGCCCGGCAGGCGGCCCGCGCCGGGGCCGGGCAGGTGGTGCTCACCGGGTGCTGGGCCACGCTGGAACCGCAGGGAGCCGCCGCTTTGCCGCGGGTGGCCCAGGTGGTGCCCAACCCGGATAAGGACGCCCTGGTCTTCCGGGTGTTGGGGCTTCCGGCGGAGGCCTTCGATTTGGAGCCGGTGGCCCGCGAACCCCTACCTGGAGCGCGTTTGCGCACCCGCGCTTTCATCAAAGTGCAGGACGGCTGCGACAATCGCTGCACTTTTTGTGTGACTACCATCGCACGCGGGCCCGGCCGCAGTCGCCCGCTGGCCGAAGTGCTGGCCGATGTGCGCGCTGCGTTGCAAGGCGGGGCCCAGGAGGTGGTGCTCACCGGCGTTCATCTGGGCTCCTGGGGCCAGGATTTCAACCCGCCCCTGCACCTCCGGCATCTGGTCGAGGCTGTGCTGCGGGAAACCGATGTGCCTCGCCTGCGCCTCTCCTCGCTGGAGCCATGGGACCTGGATGAGGCCTTCTTTGCGTTGTGGGAGGACCCCCGTTTGGCGCGGCACCTGCATCTCCCGTTGCAATCGGGCAGCGCGGCCACCCTGCGCCGCATGGCCCGCAAGACCACCCCCGAGGCCTTTGCCCGCCTGGTGGAAAGCGCCCACCGTCTCATCCCCGAGGTGGCCATCACCACCGATATCATCGTGGGCTTCCCCGGCGAAACCGAAACCGAGTTCGAGGAGAGCCTGGCCTTTGTGCGCGCCATGGATTTTGCTGGGGGCCATGTGTTCACCTATTCCGAGCGTCCCGGCACGGCCGCCGCGCGGATGCCTAACCCCGTCCCGCACGCCGTGCGCAAGGAGCGTAACGCCCGCATGCGTGCCGTGTTGGAGGAGGGCGCCCGCCGTTATCGGCGGCGCTTCGTGGGTCGCACCCTGCAGGTGCTTTGGGAGAGCACGACTACGCTGGGCCCGGGAGGTTGGACTTTGGTGGGTATGACGGACAATTACCTGCGCGTGCGGGCCGTGGCCCCGAAGAACCTGTGGAATCGCCTGACCCCGGTGCGTCTGGAGCGGGTACAGGGCGAGGTGTTGGAAGGTCATTTGCTGAACATCCCCTGAGGGGCTGGGTCCGGCCAGGGCCGATGGGCCGGATGAGGAGACCGCCCCTTGGGGAAGTGGGCGAAGTCCTCTGTCGCCCGGGCTATCCAAGAGGAGGAGGTTGCCATGAGTGAGGATTGCATTTTCTGCAAAATCATCGCTGGCGAGATCCCCAGCAAAAAGGTGTATCAGGATGAGAGGGTGACCGCCTTTCACGACATCAATCCGGTGGCGCCAGTGCACATCCTCATCGTGCCCAATGAGCACATCGCCTCGGTGAACGAGGTGGAGCTGGGTCAGGAGGCCCTGCTGGGGCACCTTTTCGTGGTGGCCCGTCAGATTGCCGAGGCGCAGGGCATTGCTGAGAACGGGTATCGGCTCATCGTGAACACCGGCCCCCATGCAGGGCAGGTGGTGTTCCATTTGCACATGCATTTGCTGGGCGGTCATAAGATGCGTTATCCCATGGGATGATGGCCGAGCGCTTGCGGGTGCACCTGTTGGGCGATCTGTTGCTCACCGATGCTCAGGGCCAGCCCCTGGACCTGGGATCGCCCACCACGCGTTCGTTGTTTGCCTATCTGATGTATCATCGCGGCCAGCCGCTGGATCGTCGGCGGCTGGCATATGCTTTTTGGCCCTGGGGGACCGAGGCCGCGGCCCGGCGCAATTTGCGCCAGTATCTGCACCGCCTGCGGCGGGCGTTGGAAGATGTGGCGCCGAACCTGGTGCAGGCCACCGGCTCCTATGTGATGCTGGAGCCGGACTTCCCATTGTGGGTGGATGTGGAGCAGTTCCGGCGGCAGACGGGGGCGCAGGCCTCGTTGGAATTGTTGCAGCAGGCGGTGACCCTGTATCGGGGAGATTTGCTGCAGGATGTGTACGAGGATTGGGTAGAGGAGCCGCGGGCCGAACTGCGGGAGCGCTACCTGCGCACCCTGGAGCGGCTGGCCCGCGGCTATGCGGCCCAAGGTGCCGCGGCCGAGGCGTTGACCTGGGCCCAGCGCTGGGTGGCCGCCGACGCGCTGGACGAAGCGGCCCACCGGCTGCTGATGCGGCTGTATCTGGAGATGGGGGACCGCAGCCGTGCTCTGCAACAGTATCGGTTGCTCACCGAGTTGTTGGAGCGGGAGTTGCAAGTGGCCCCCTCGCCAGAGACCCAGGCTCTGGCCGCGGAGTTGCAATCCGGGGAGGGGGGACGCCCGCGCTCGATGCCGGTGACGCCGCCCAGGCCCAGGGCTTCTTCCCCTTTGGGGGCGGCCCCGCGCATTCCGTTGGTGGGCCGGGAGGAGGAGCTGGCTTTTCTGGAAAGGATGCTGGCCCAGGCCGAGCAGGGGCAAGGCCGCTGGGTGCTTATCCTGGGCGAGGCTGGCATTGGCAAGACCCGTTTGCTGCAAGAGTATCGCCGGCGCCACCCCGAGGTGCCCGTGCTGGACACAGTGTGCAGCGAGTTGGAGGCCCTGGTGCCTTACGGGCCGCTGCGGCACATGGTGGAACGGGCCCTGACCCTGTTCCCTCCGGGGATGCTGGAACCGCCGCCCCTCTGGTTGTTGCCTCTGTTGGGGTTGGCCCCAGATTTGGCCGTGCAGTTCAGCCTGCCCGCCCCCGGTGAAATTCCTCCGCCGGAGCGGCTGGGGGAGGCGCTGTATCGCATGTTGCTGGACCTGGTGACCTCCCTGCCCAACGGCCCCCTGCATCTGGTGCTGGACGACCTGCACTGGAGCGATACCCCTACCTGGGAATTGCTGGCCCAGTTGGCCCGCCGGGCCCGGGATGTACCGCTGTTGATCGTCGGTTTGCTCCGCCTGGAGGATTTGCCCATGCCCCGGGCGCGGATGCTACATATCATGCGCCGCGACCGGCTGGCCGTGGAACTCCCTTTGCGCCGCCTGACCCCGGAGGAGAGCGCCTCGTTGGCTCGCCAGTTACTGGCCGGCAAAAAGCCTTTCCCTCACTTCTTCGACCGCCTCTACCGCGAGACCGAGGGCAACCCCTTTTTCATCATCGAGATGACGCAGGCAGCCCTGGAAGCCCCCAAGATGCTGGCCTCGGCCGATGGCCCCTGGCTGCCCCGCACGGTGCAGCAGGTCATTCAGGCGCGCCTTTCTCGCCTGCCTGAAACCTACCGCGAGTGGATCGGCGCGGCGGCCGTGCTGGGCCACAGTTTCACCCTGCCCATGTTGCGGGCTTTGACGCAGGCCGAGGATGAGGACCTGGTGGCGGCCATCGAGACCTGGATGCAGCGCGGGCTGGTGCGCGAGGAGGCCCTGGGTTTTGCCTTCAGTCACGACAAAATCCGCCAGGTGGCCTATCAGAGCCTGAGCCGGGCGCGGCGGCAGATCCTCCATCGTCGCGTGGCCGAGGTGTTGGAAGCCGCCGTCCCCCCGGCCGACGCGGCCACCCTGGCCTACCATTACGCCCGCTCGGACGAACCGTTGAAGGCGCTGCCTTACCTGACCCACGCCGGAGAACAGGCCCTGCGGGTGCGTTCCTATCACGAGGCGCGGCAGTTTGGCGAGCAGGCCATTCGGCTGTTGGGGCGTCTGCCTGGCCCCCGGGAACGTGCCCAGCGGGTGGACCTCAACCTGCAACTGGCTCAGGCGTACGCCTTCTCCGGGGATTTGAGCCGCGCCCTGGATATCCTCACCCAGACCGAGGACCTGGCCGCCAGCCTGGAGGATGAGCAGCGCCTGGGGCGGGTGTTCTATCGCTCGGCGCAGATTTTCTGGCTGCGCGGCGAACCCCGGGTGGCGGGGGACTACGCCCGGCGCACCCTGCGTGTGGCCGAGGAGACGGGCAACCCTACGCTTTTGCAGGCGGCGTTGCGCATGCTGGGGCGGGTGAGCATCGCCACCGGAGCGTTCGACGATGCCATTGCCTATTTGCAACGCTATCTGCGTTTGGAGCACACGCCGCCGCCTCCTCAACGCCCGGCGGTGCTGGGCTATCTGGGTGTGGCCTATGCCCGCGTGGGGTCCTTCGCCCGCGCGCTGGAGGCCGCGCGAGAAGGGGTGGCTCTGGCCGAGGCGCGGGGCGTGGCCGAGGAAATCGCCTTCGCCCGGATGCAGTTGGGTTTTGTCCACGCCGACGCGCGCGCCTGGGAACAGGTGCTGGAGGCCACTTCCCCCGTCCCCGACCCGTTGACGCAAGACGAGCCGTTGACGCCCTGGGGCTTCATGTTGTTGGGCCTGCAGGGCCGCGCGCTGGCTCATTTGGGCCGCCTCCAGGAAGCCCTGCAGCGCATCACCCATGCCCTGGCCTGGGCCGAGACGGTGGACTATCGGGTGTTCCACTACCTGCCGCGCCTGTTCTACGCCGAGGCGCTGGCGTTGGCCGCGGAGTGGGCTCAGGCCGAGCGCGAGGCGCGGCGTACGTTGGACGAGGCGCAGCAGGCCGGGAATCGTTGGGCCTACGGCGTGGCGTTGCGGGTCCGGGCGGCCATTCTGTCTCGCCAGCCTGAGCCGCCCTGGGAGCAGGTGGAGATGTTGCTCATTCAGTCCATGCATGTCCTGCGGCGGGTACGGGCGCGGCCCGACCTGGCGCGAACCTATCTGGCCCTGCGACGACTTTACGACCGGGCAGGGCAAATTGCCTGGGCGGTGGATTGTCACTTTCGGGCCACTTCTCTCTTCGAGGAGTTGGGTATGCGCCAGGAACTGGAGGAAGCCCAGGGCCGGCCTGTCCAGCAGCCCTCCGAGGCTGGGGTGCTGGCCCAGGTGGTCCTGCGCGGCCCCAATCTCCCCTTCCCCGCCGAATGGGACGAGATTTGAAACAAAAACGCCCTGACAAGAGA
This sequence comes from Anaerolineae bacterium, assembly GCA_011176535.1. NCBI lineage: Bacteria > Bacillati > Chloroflexota > Anaerolineae > Anaerolineae bacterium. Next base: position 27,192 of record DUEP01000012.1, read on the forward strand.
ACTTGCCAGGGCGGCGTTGCTTTTTCAGGTTGAAGGGTGCTATTGGTCCAGCAGGGCTGCCACGCCGGGGAGCATTTTCCCTTCCAGCATTTCCAGCGAGGCGCCGCCGCCGGTGCTCAAGTGGGTGATGTGGTCGGCCAGGCCGCTTTGCTTGACCGCGGCCACGGAATCCCCGCCGCCCACGATGCTCACCGCGTCGCTCTCGGCCACCGCGCGGGCGATGCCGAAAGTGCCCTGGGCAAAGGGGGCCATCTCGAAGACGCCCATCGGTCCGTTCCACACCACCGTGCGCGCTTCACGGATGACCTCGGCAAAGGCGTCCACCGTATCGGGGCCAATGTCTAAGGCCCGCCAGCCCGCCGGAATGTCGCCCACGGGCGCCACCCGGCGCTGAGCATCGGGGGCAAAGGCCTCGGCGATGACCAGATCGACCGGGAGCAGCAGTTTGTCGCTGCCGTCCTGCAACAGGGTTTTGGCCGTCTCGATGGCCTCCTGTTCCACCAGCGAATCGCCCATGGCGTAGCCCAGGGCGGCGAGGAAGGTGTTGGCCATGCCTCCGCCGATGAGCACCCGATCGGCTTTGCCCAACAGGTTGCGCACCACGCCGATTTTGTCGCTGATTTTGGCCCCGCCCAGGATGGCCACGAAGGGGCGCGCGGGGCTTTCCAGGGCCTGGCCCAGGTAGCGCAGTTCTTTTTCCATCAAAAAGCCGGCCACCGCAGGCAGGTATTGGGCCACCCCCACGGTGGAGGCATGGGCCCGATGGGCCGACCCAAAGGCGTCGTTGACGAAGAGGTCGCATCCGGCGGCCAGTTGCCGGGCGAAGTCGGGGTCGTTCTTTTTTTCCTCAGGATGGAAGCGGGTGTTTTCCAGCAACAGCACCTCGCCGGGCTTCAAGGCGGCCTTGGCTTGCTGGGCTTCCGGTCCCACGCAGTCGGGTGCGAAGGCCACCGGCTGGCCCAGCAGTTGGCTTAGGTGCTCCGCCACCGGCCGCAGCGAAAGTTCGGGCACCACCTTTCCTTTGGGGCGGCCCAGGTGGCTCATCAAGACCACCGCCGCGCCCTGTTCCAGCAGATACCGCAGGGTGGGCAACGCCCCTTGAATGCGCGTATCGTCGCTCACGCGGCCCTCTTTGAGGGGTACATTGAAATCCACCCGCACCAACACTTTTTTGTCTTTGACTTGCACATTACGGATCGTTTTTTTCGCAAACATGGCGTTTTCTCCTCGATTCGACCTGCCTTGGTCTAATCATACCCCATTCCCGCCCACAGAGGGTTCTTCCCGGCGCAGCAGGGCTTCTATGTGGGTGCGGACCTCTTCCGGGGTACGGCGCACGATGTCGGCCAGGGTTTCGTAGGATGCCCCCTGGCGGATTTTGCGCAGCAGGTAGGCCTCCTCGCGCGGATCCCAGGGGAGCCCGCTGCGCGCAGGGCGCTCCTGTTTTTTCGGGGGGTGCCGGTCTGGATGGCTTTTCCGGGCCGCGTCTCGGGGGTTCGGTTTCGCCCCTGGGGCGGTACTGCCCGCCGGGGAGGAAAGCGGTGGGGTGGCCTTGCGGCGCAGTTTGCCCTTCCGCCACTCCAGGGTCTGAACAATGCCCTCCTCGCTCACCCGCAGCACCTCGAAGCGCACCCGTCCGGCTTCCACGGCGCGGGCGATGGCTTTCTGGGTGGCGCTCAGACGGGCGTTGGGGCCGCGCTTGATGTCCAGAATCACCACCTCCAGGCTATCGGGATGGCCGATGCCGTCGCGCAGGTCGGCATAGCCGGAAAACAAAATGTAGTCCACCGGATCGCCTAAAAAGTGGGCGTCGGAAGGCGAGTACGCGAAGCCCGGCAGCCAGGGGGCTAGGCGCTCGGCCACCTGGCCGCGTAAAGCCGCGCGGCTGCGCCCTAAGCGCTCCTTGCGAATGCGCTCCAGTTCCTCCCGATAGCGCGCTTCGGCGGCGCGCAGGCGTCGATAGAGGGTGAGCACGACCATGAAGAGCAGGAGGACGAGCAAACCCCAGATCAAAGTGATGGGCATGGGGCAACTTCTCCTTTACCAAGATGGAAAACCGCCAGGGAAGGCCTTCCCCTGGCGGTTGAAGGCATGGGGTCGAGCGGCTATTCTTCCTCGAAATGGGTGCCCAGGGCCGCCGGAGGGGTGACCTGCATGGCCCGCAGCAGTCGCAAGAGGAAGTGACGCAGGTCGGGCGGCAGCCCGGTCAGGGTGCGGTTGACCCACTCGGTGTTGCCGATGTTCACGAAGAGCAGCGTGAGGATCATCAGCGGGAAAGGAGCCACCTGCAGCACCTGGGAGGGGACGCCTGGCAGGTAGGGCTGCAACACCAGCCCCAGCCACTGGAGCAGGGCGAAGAAGTAGGCACCCAAAGCGCCCCGCAGGGGGCTCCAGCCGCCGAAAATGGTCAGCGCCAGGGCGATCCAGCCGATGCCGTCCAGGCCCGAGATGGTGCCTTTCCAACCGGCTTTGACGCTGAGGGAGTAGGTAGGACCGGCTAGACCCACCAGGGCGCCGCCCAATAGGGTGTAAAGGTAACGCTGCAGGCGCACATTGGCCCCGCGGGCGTGGGCTGCGGCCGGGCGTTCGCCGATGCCCTGCAGGGTCAGCCCCGGCAGCGTGCGGAACACCCACCACCAGGCCAGCCCGATGAGCAGAAAACTGAGATAGGTGAGTGGATCCTGGGTGAAGAACAGCGGGCCGAGGATGGGGATGTCTTTCAAAACCGGGATGGGCCACTGGCCGACCCGCGGCCCTTGCAGGCCCATGTAGGGGTTGCCCAGGAAGTAGGACAGGTCGCGGGTGGTCAGGGTGAGCACGAAGCCCACGGCCACCTGAGAGACCTTGAGGGAGATGCTGGCGAAGGCGATGATGGTCGCCACCAGGGCCCCGATGAGCATTCCCACCACGAAGCCCAGGATGAGGTTGTCCGTGCGTACGGCCACGGCAAAGCCCGCCATGGCGGTCAGCAGAATGGTGCCGTTGACCGAGAGGTTGATCACCCCGGCGCGCTCGGTGAGGGTTTCGCCAATGGTGGCGAAGATGACCGGCGCGGCGGCCGCCAGCACGCCGGCCAGACCGAAGAGGATTTGCTCCAGGGTCATCCCTCACCTCCTGCGTGGGCCCGGATTTCCTGCAACGCCTCGCGGCGCTCCTCCCACCATTGCCGCACCCCTTCCATGATGAGGAAGGAAAGCACCAGCGTGCCCTGGATGACGCCGGAAAGGGACGAGTCCAGTTTGAGCACAATGGGCAGTTGAATGCTGCCGATGTTCAGCGCGGCAAAGAAGAGCGCCACAGCCGGAGCCCAGGCGGCCTGGTAATTGACCAGCATGGCCACCATTAGCCCCAGCCAGCCGTAGCCGCTGGAGATGGCCGGGATCAGCCGGTGATAGACGGCGGTCACCTGGACGGCTCCGGCCAGCCCGGCCAGCGCGCCGCAGGCCAGGAAAGCCCCCATCATCATGCGCTGGGTAGGGATGCCCAGCAAATGGGCGGCTTTGGGATTGCGCCCCACGGCTTTCAGTTTGAGGCCGTAGTAAGTGCCCTGGAGCAGGAAGTACACCACCATGGCCCCCAGGAGGCCGAGACCCAGGGCCCACAAACTCAGGCGCGAACCGGACACCATGGGTAACCACAGCTCCCGGGGGAAGGGTTCGGTTCCGCTCATCGAGCCGATCCCCGGACGCTTCCAGGGGCCGAAAATCAACCACAGGGTGAGGGCCATGGCCACGAAGTCCAGGCCCAGGCCGCCGAAGATTTCGTTGACCCCGCCGAAAGTCTTGAGCAGGCCGGCCAGAGCCGCCCAGAGCGCGCCGCCCAGGGCTCCGGCGAGGATGGCCAGAACGAGGATGAGCGCCGGGGCCCACCCGCTATCCTGCATCAGGCGGAGCGCCCAGGTGGTGAAGATGGCCCCCAGCACGATTTGGCCCTCGATGCCGATGTTCCACAACCCGGCGCTGAAGGTGATAAGCAGCCCGGAAGTGGCCAAAAGCAGAGGCACCCAGGCCACCAAGGTGTCGGCTACCTTGGTCCAAGAGCCAATGGCGCCCAATACCAGATGACGGTAGGCCAGCGCGGGCGATGTGCTGGCCGCCCACAGCACAAGGGTGGTCAGGAGCAAAGCCATGACCACCGCGCCCAAGCGGAAGAGCCAGGCGATGCTGGCGTCGCTGCGTTGCCTCACGGACTCGCCTCCTTCGCTGGGGTAAAGGTTTCTTCAAAGCCGCGCCCCCCGATGAGTTGGCCCAATTGCTCTACCGTGGTGTGCCGGGCATCCAGGGGCGGCGACACCTTGCCGCCGAAGAACACCAGGATGCGGTCGCTATAGTGGAGCAGTTCTTCCAAGTCCGAGGACATGAAAAAGATGGCTGTGCCCTGCCGACAGCGTTCTTTCAGTTTCTGCCACACCCAGATGGCCGACTCCATGTCCAGCCCCCGGGTGGGATGTTCCAGGAGCAGCAGGCGCAGGTTGGCGCGCAGCAGCGCCAGCAGGGCGCGCTGCTGGTTGCCGCCGGAAAGGGCCTCCACCGGCGATTCGGGATATCCCCGGATGTGGTACTCGGCGATGGCATCCTGGGTGATCTGCTGGGCCCATTGGCGGTCGATGACCAGCCCGGTCTGCTCGCGGGCCAGCACGAAATGCTCCATCAGGGTCAGGGTGGGGATGAGCCCCTCTTCCAGGCGGGCGGCGGGTAGGTAGGCCACGCCGTGGCGCATGAAGGTGAGATAGGGTTTGCCGGTCAGGTTGTGCCCGTCCACCCAGATTTCCCCCTCCACGGGGCGGGTCAGCCCCGCGCAGGCGCGCAGTAGGTGCTGCTGCCCGCTGCCTTCCATGCCCGCCAGGCCGATAACCTCGCCTTCGCGCACCTCCAGGTTGACCCCTTCGATGCGCAACCGGTGGTCTTCCAGGGCCAGGTTGCGCAGGCGCAGCACCGGCTTGCCCAGAGGGATGCCTTGCCGCTCGCCGATGCGAATGTCTTTGGCGAACATCCAGCGCACCAGTTCGTCCAGGTCATAGGGCCGCTCGGCCTCGCCCACCAGTCGCCCGGCCCGCAGCACGGCCACGCGGTCGCATAGCACCTGCACCTCTTCCAGTTTGTGGGTGACGAAGATGATGGCGCGCCCTTCGTCGGCCAACCGGCGCAGGGTGGCAAACAGGCGCTCCTTTTGTTGGGCGCTGATGCCCGTGGTGGGTTCGTCGAAGATGAGCACCCGCGCGCCCAACCAGAGCAGGCGCAGGATCTCCAGTTGCTGGCGTTCGCCCACGGTCAGGGTGCCCACCTCGGCGTTGGGGTCTAGATCGAAGCTGAACTCCCGGCTCAAGCGGGTGAGGGCTTGTAGGGCCTCCTCCCGTGGGGGGAGCAGCCCTTTGGGGTATCCGGCCATGAAGTTGTCCAGCACCCGCATGGGCGGGAAGTCCAGGGGGTCCTGATGCAACATGCCGATGCCGTGCCGCAGGGCGTCGGCGGGGGAGTGGATCTCCACCGGTTGCCCGTCCAAAAGAATCTCGCCGCTGTCGGCGTGGATGAATCCCGAGAGGATTTTCATCAGGGTGCTTTTGCCTGCGCCGTTTTCCCCCAGAAGCCCCTGGATGGTGCCCGAAGGGATGGTCAGGGTGATGTCGTTGTTGGCATGAACCGGACCGAAGTGCTTATGGATGTGGCGTAGTTCGATGTGCATGAGCCGTTACCTGTGGAAGGAGATGTGGGAACGCAGCCGCTGTTCAGGGGGGAGGAGGTGCCCCGGCGGATACGGACAGGGGGCCTGCCCGACGCAGCGGGAGGCCCCCCGGGTGTTTACTCGTTGGGGACGCTTTGCCCTTCCATGCCTTCCAGCAGTTGGGGCAGATACCAGATTTGCTGGTCGGTGGCGACTTCGCCCTCTTTGAGGTAAGTCGTGCCGTCTTGCAGGTTCAGGGGTCCTACCCACAGGTTCAGCCCACTGGCCAGTTCGCCGATGAACTTGTCCACCTGGGCGGAGGCCTCCTGGCTCAACCCCTGGCCCTTGATGAAGCCCACCGCCGAGGTGTCGGGGTTGTTGATGTCCTTCCAGTCGGGTCCGGCCCAGACGAATTGGGACTGCCAGGTGCCGTTCATGGCCGATTGGATCATGTCGCGGTAGCCCGGGCCCCAGTTGAAATAGGGCACGCCCAGGCACACATCGGGGGCTTCCTCGCAGGCGCCCTTGTAATCATAGGGCACGGCCCAGACCGCCTTCCCCTGGTCGTGGAACTTCTTGGCTTCCACCAGGGCCTCGGTGGTGTCGATGCCCGAGATGACCACATCGTAGCCGCTGTTGAAGAAGTCGTCGGCCACCTGGGTGGGGTCCGAAGTCACGCCGGGGATGTTGAACCAGAAGCCGATCCAGGTAACCTTGAATTTGAGGTCACCGGCGTCCTTGCCCAGGTAGTGCGTCCAGCAGTATTTGGCGCCCAGGTAGGCGCTGGAAGCCAGACGGCGGGTTTCATCGTTGATGAGGGGCCCCAGATAGCCGATTTGACCGGTCTGGGTGGTCAGGGCCGCGGCGCAGCCGGCGATCATCTTGCCGTACTCCATGCGGCCCATCAGGTTGGACAGGTTGGCCACCTCCTTGTAATCCTTGCCTTCTTTCCAGGAGTGGTCGCCCGAGGCGTGAATGACATAGATGTCGGGGTGGGCCTGGGCAAAGGCCAGCGCCGCGTCTTTCATGTCGTCGGAGTTGAAGATGATCACCTTGGCGCCTTTGCTCACCAGGTCCTCGGCCAGTTGTTCAGGGGTGGTGCCCGGCCGGTCCGCGGGGTTCACTTTGTCCACATAAAGCATTTGGGCGCCCAGTTTCTCTTCGACATACTTGCCGGCCTCATAATGGGCTTGGCTCCAGCCGTGGTCGTTGTACGGGCCGACCAGGAGCATGCCAAAGACAAAGGGTTTGGCCTGGGCTTCGGGCGTTGGTGTGGCCTTGGGACCACAGGCGGCCAGGACCAGCACCAGCGCCAGGAACACGATTCCTACGCGCCACCAGGTTTTCACGGCTTTCCTCCTCGGTCAAGGGTTGTCCCGGGGACGGTGTTGAAAGCGATGGGGACAGGGGGGCACCTCCTCAAAGCACCTTCTTTAATTTTAGCGGAACTCGCCAGGAGCGCAACCTGAGGCACCTTAAAAAATCCCCCCGGAGTGATGTATAATCACATTGGGCGATGCATCTGGCGATGGGTATCCCACGGCCTCACGGCCTGTCACCCGTCCAGGGCAACCCCCGCTGAACCTTCCCTTGCAGGCGCATATCATCTTCCCTATCAGGAGAGGCAGACCATGGCATTGCGCAATCTCCCTGGCCCTAAGGCCAAAGCCATCATCAAACGGGACAAGCGGGTCATTTCTCCTTCGTACCCGCGGGCTTATGAGTTCGTCATGGACCATGGCAAAGGGGTCCATGTGTGGGATGTGGATGGCAACGAGTATCTGGACTTCGTGGCGGGTATCGCGGTGGTCGCCACGGGGCACGCTCATCCCAAGGTGGTGAAGGCCATTCAGGAACAGGTGGAGAGGTTCCTCCACATTTCCTCGGATTACTATCACCCCATCTGGGTGGAACTGGGCGAGAAGTTGAGCCAGATCGCCCCCTTTGGTGATGAGCCGGGGTTGTCGTTCATGACCAACTCGGGCACGGAGAGCGTGGAGGCGGCCATCAAACTGGCCCGGGCGCACACCAAACGCAAGTTCTTCATCGCTTTCCTCGGCGCCTTTCATGGGCGCACTATGGGCTCGCTGGGCTTTACGGCCAGCAAGGCCAAATACCACGCCGACTTCTTCCCCTGGATGCCTGGGGTGATTCATGTGCCCTACCCCGACCCTTATCGCCCGGTGCTGGCTTCCCGCCCCGGTGAGGACTACGGCGAGACGGTAGTGCGCTACATTGAGGAGCAGATTTTGGATCGCCTGGTGCCGCCTGACGAGGTGGCTGGGGTCATCGTGGAGCCTATCCAGGGCGAGGGTGGGTATGTGGTGCCGCCGGACGGCTTCTTCCCGGCCCTGCGTGCCCTGTGCGACAAGTACGGTATCCTGCTCATCGCCGACGAAGTGCAGTCCGGCATCGGGCGCACGGGCAAGTGGTGGGCCATCGAGCACTGGGGCGTGCAACCCGACATTGTGACCTCGGCCAAAGGCATCGCCTCGGGGATGCCCATGGGCGCGATGATCGCCCGCAAGAGCGTGATGACCTGGCCTACCGGTGCCCACGGCAACACCTATGGCGGGAATCCGGTGGCCGGCGCCGCCGCTCTGGCCACCCTGGAACTGGTGGAGAAGGAGTACATGCAAAACGCCGCCGAGGTGGGCGCCTATGCCCTGGACGCTTTGCAGGAGTTCCAGGCCCGCCATCCCTCCATCGGCATTGTGCGCGGCAAGGGGTTGATGATCGGCATCGACTTCGTGCGCAGCCGTGAAACGCGCGAACCCTTCCCCGAACTGCGCCGCGCCGTGGAACTCAACGCCTTCCGCATGGGGCTGTTGACCATGGGCTGCGGCAAGAGCGCGCTGCGTCTGGCGCCGCCCCTCTGTGTCTCCAGGGAAGAGATAGACCAGGGGCTGAAGATTCTGGATGAGGCCATCACCCTGGCCGAGAAAGAGATGCTGTAGCCACCCATCCGCACCCCGCCCTCGACCTGCTTTGCGAGGCGGGGGCGGGGTTTTCTTTTCTGTTGCGGTTTCATCCAGGCCTGGCGGACGATTTTCCCTGAGGAAGCGCCTGGCTGGATGGACTGTGGAACCTTCCCCGATGTTGAGCCCCCAAAGCATGATGCTGCCTGATTATCGCGTACGCCAACGAGACGCCCTGCTGGCCATCGCTCGCATCCTGACCCAGGAACTCAACCTGGAGCGGGTGCTGGAGCAGATCTTGGGCTTTGCTGTGGAGTTGCTGGCCGGGCAGGCGGGCCTGGTGGTGCTGCGGGGCGAGGAAGGGGGATGGACCCTGGCCACCGTGCAGGGTATCCCGGAGGCTTTCCGTTCCTCACTGGAGCGATTGGTGCGCGATGTGCCTCCTCACGAGGACGCGCGCTACGAGTTGCCCGAACTCCAACGGCGCATGGAAACCCTGACCCATGTGGCCAGTCTGGGCTTGCTACGCGTGGTGGGGCTGCCCTTGCAGGTGCAGGAACAGGCCATGGGGGCCATTTTCGTCTTTCGTTCCTTCCCGGCCCTTTTTACCCCCAACGAGCAGGCTTTGTTGCAGAGTTTTGCCGACCAGGCCGCCGTGGCCGTGCGCAACGCCCGCCTTTACACCCAGTTGTGGCGCGAAAAGCGCCGCACCGAAGCCCTGCTCGACGCCGTCGCGGACGGCATCCTCATCCTGCGGGCAGATCACCGCATCGAGCGCTGCAATCCGGCCTTTGCCCGGATGTACGGCCTGCCCGTGGCGCAAATTGTGAGGCGTCGGCACGAGGAGATCATCCGCTGGAAACGCATCGAGCAGGGGATGACCCTGGAAGAGGCCGTGGCCGGGGGATGGCCGCTGACCCCTCAGGCCACCTTCTACACCCAGGGGGATTTGCTCCGGGCCGTGGAGCCTCCCCTTCCCGTGGGGATCACCTATGCCCCTCTGCTGAACCCAGAAGGCTCGCTACTCAACATCATCGCCAGCGTGCGTGACATCACCCACTTTCGGGAGGCCGATGAACTCAAGGCCACTTTTGTTTCCATCGTCAGCCACGAACTGAAGACGCCCATCGCCCTGATCAAGGGCTATGTGGGCACCCTGCGCCGCGAGGACGCTACCTGGGACCCCGAATTCGTCCAGGAGAGCCTGAGCATCATTGAAGAAGAGGCCGACCGTCTGGCCGAACTGGTGGAAAATCTGCTCGAGGCCTCACGGTTGCAGGCTGGCGGCGTGGCGTTGGAAAAAAACGAGGTGGACCTGCCGGCTTTGGCCCGTCGGCTGGTGGAGCGTTTCGCCACCCAGAGCGATCGGCATACCTTTGAGGTGCACTTCCCCGAAGGGTTCCCGCTGGTGTGGGCCGACGAGCGCCGCCTGGAGCAAGTGCTGAGCAACCTGCTCTCCAATGCCATCAAATACGCCCCCGGGGGCAAGGTCGTCGTGTCGGGGCAGGTGCGCGGAGAGCAGGTGGTGGTCTGCGTGAGCGATGAGGGGCCGGGCATCGCCCCCGCCGACCTGCCGCACATTTTTGACCGTTTCTACCGGGCCTCAGAGGTCACCAATCGCACCAAAGGGGCCGGTCTGGGCCTTTACCTGGCCAGGGCCGTGGTGGAGGCCCACGGCGGTCGCATTTGGGCCGATACGCCCGAAAAGGGGGCGCGCATTTGCTTTTCCCTGCCGTTGGAGACGCACCTGGGGGCTGACGGCAGGTAAACTATAAGCCGTGATGGTATGATGAAGGTATGAAAGCGACGAAGAAAGTGTTGTGGACCTGGGCGCGGGAATTGCGGCGCTGGCTCACACCGGGTCTGGGCGTGAAGCGCTGGCTGGGCCTGATCCTGCTGGGCACCATGTTCCTCGGTCTGGGGGTGGCCGTGCTGGTGTTGCAGGTTTACCGCACGGCGCCGGAAACCTGGTGGCTGCCGTTGCTTTCCACGGCTTCGCTGCGTTTCCTGCCCCGGCCTTTGCGGGCGTTGATCTTTGGCGGGATCGGCGTGGGTCTGCTGGGCCTGGGCCTGTGGGGGCTCCACCGTTCCCTGCTGGCCCCCTTTCTGCGGCCCAACCGCTCGGTGGCTCAGGCCCTGGCAGAGTACCGGCGTCGGGAGCACGGCCCGCACATCGTGGCCATCGGCGGCGGGCATGGCCTTTCCACCCTGTTACGGGGGCTCAAGGCGTACACTCACAACCTGACCGCCGTGGTCACGGTGGCCGACGATGGCGGCTCTTCGGGGCGTTTGCGCCGCGATTTGGGCATTCTGCCGCCGGGTGATATTCGCAACTGTCTGGCGGCCCTTTCCGAAGACGAGTCCTTGCTTTCCCAATTGTTCCAGTTTCGCTTTTCAGATCAGGCGGGTGATTTGCAGGGGCACTCCTTTGGCAATCTTTTCCTGACGGCGTTGACGGCGCTGACCGGCAGTTTTGAGGAAGCCATCGCCGAGTCGGGGCGGGTGCTCGCCGTGCATGGCCGGGTATACCCGGCCACACTGCGCCAGGTGCAACTGGTGGCCGAGAAGGCTTTGCCCAACCAGCCGGGCCAGGTGGTGAAAGTCAAAGGGGAAAGCCGCATCCCGGAAGTGCCGGGCCGCATTCGTCGGCTGTGGCTGGAACCCGACGACCCGCCGGCTTATCCGGCGGTCATTCAGGCCATCCTGGCGGCGGACATGGTCGTGGTGGGCCCGGGTAGTCTGTTCACCAGTCTGTTGCCCAATTTGCTGGTGCCCGATATTGCCGGGGCGCTGCGCGCCACGCGGGCCTTGCGGGTTTATGTGTGCAATGTGGCGACCCAGGTGGGCGAAACGGACGGTTTTTCCTGCCAGGATCATCTGGCCGTGCTGGAAACCCATGTGGGGCAGGGCCTGTTCGATCTGGTTTTGGTCAACCAGCACATCGAGGGCGCGTTGCCTGGTACAATTCAATGGGTGCGCGAGGATCCGCAGCGCCCCATGCCCTATCCGGTCCATTGCGCCGACCTGGTGGAGGAAGCTCACCCATGGCGCCATGATCCGGACAAATTGGCCCGCGCGTTGATCCGGTTGTTGGAAGGCCGCACTGGGCCTTTGGCATGAGCGTGTTTTTGTCCCTCGAAGCGCTTTCTTACTTTGCTACAGAGGAGGTTCGCCATGAGCAAAGTGCGTGTCGGTATCAATGGTTTCGGACGCATTGGGCGTCAGGTGTTGAAGGCCATCATCGAGCGCTATCCAGATGAGTTGGAGGTGGTCGCCATCAACGATTTGTTCCCGCCGGAGACCAACGCCCATCTGTTCAAATACGATTCGAACTATGGGAAATACCCCGGCACCGTGGAGGTGGTGGATGGGGACCTGGTGATTGACGGCCAGCGAATTAAGGTGTTTGCCGAGCGCGACCCGCGCAAATTGCCCTGGGCTGATCTGGGCGTGGATATCGTCATCGAGGCCACGGGCGTGTTCCGCGATGCGGATAGCGACCCCGGGGCACGCTCCCACATCACCCACGGCGGGGCCAAGAAGGTGATCATCTCGGCGCCGGCCAAAAACGAGGATTTGACGGTGGTGCTGGGCGTCAACGACGACCAGTACGACCCGGCCAGGCACCATGTGGTTTCCAACGCTTCGTGCACCACCAACTGCCTGGCTCCGGCGGCCAAAGTGGTGCATGACCATCTGGGCATCCTCCGGGGCCTGATGACCACCATCCATGCGTACACCAACGATCAGCGCATTCTGGATTTGGCCCACAAGGATATGCGCCGGGCCCGCGCCGCGGCGATCAACATCATCCCCACCACCACGGGGGCGGCCAAGGCGTTGGGCAAGGTGATCCCCGATCTGCAAGGCAAGTTTGACGGGATGGCCGTGCGTGTGCCCACCTCGACGGTGTCGCTGGTGGACTTTGTGGCCGAGATCGAAAAACCCACCACCGTCGAGGCCTTGAACGCCCTCTTTAAAAAGGCGGCCGAAGGCCCCTTGCAGGGGATTCTGGGGTACTCTGAGGAGCCCCTGGTCTCCTCGGATTACAAGGGAGACCCCCGCTCCTCCATCGTGGACGCGCTTTCCACGCGGGTGCTCAATGGCACCTTTATCAAGGTGGTGGCCTGGTACGACAACGAATGGGGCTACTCCTGCCGCACGGCGGACCTGGCTGCTATGATGGCCAAGTCGTTGGAATAGTTCGCCCTTTCAAGCCATCTGCTGTATTCAATAAGAAAAACCTCGGGCGGGAGAGCTTGCCCGAGGTTTGCGTTAAGCCCTTGAGGTCCTGGATTCGGATGAGGGAGGTTTGGGCGGCTTCCCCGGACGGCGGTACCAGGTGCGGGTCCAGCGCACCAGCACCAGGGCGATCACCAGGATCAGAATCAACCCGCCGTGGATCATCAATTCCTGCATCTGGAGGCGGGCCACTTCGGTAGCCTGTTCGGTCAGAGACATCTGGGCGCTGATGAGCAAAAGTTTGCGCGCGCTGGAGATGATGCCTACAAAGAGGAAGGGTTCCAGCGGCACCGAATGCTCTTGTAGGTAGGTAACCACCGTCCAGAGCAACTCCAGCACGATCATGACCAGCATGAGGTCATGGATGAAGGTAGATACCCCCTCGCTGAGCCCACCGGTGAAGAAGGAAGGCAGGGCGAGGAGGGTGTAGCCGATCAGCACCAGCGCGGCCACGGTGAGCAGAATACCCACCAGGAATTGAAGCAAATCTTCCAGATTGCTCAACAGGCGAATCAGTCGGGGATGGGGTGGAAGCCATTTCGAAGGTCTGAACATAAGGCGACCTCTTGGCAGGAGGATGGAAGGTTTCCCTGAATCGATGAGGGGCAAGGCGGTTCCTCTCAGAACAGGCCCACCACTTTGCCGGTCTCCAGATCGAGGTCCACATTAAGGTAGGCGGGGCGGGTGGGCAGGCCGGGCATGGTGCGCATCTTGCCCACCAGGGGGTAGAGGAACCCGGCGCCGGCCGAGAGGCGGATGTCGCGGATGGGCACGCGAAAGCCGCGCGGCGCCCCCTTGAGCGTGGGGTCGTGGCTGATGCTCAGGTGGGTCTTCGCCATGCAAATGGGTAACCTGTCGTAGCCTAAGCGGGTGTATTCGGCGATGCGCTTCTCGGCCAAGGGTTCGTAGTCTACGCCGTCGGCGCCGTACACCTCGCGGCAGATGATTTCGATTTTGTCTTTGATAGGCAAATCCAGGTCATAGAGGAAGCGGAAGTCGGAAGGCTGCTCAGCGGCCCGCATCACGGCATGGGCCAGGTCCACCGCGCCTTCGCCGCCCTTTTCCCAGTGCTCGGCCACCACGGCGTCGAACGCGCCGAATTCCAGCGCGGCTTGGCGCACCATCGCCAACTCGGCCGGGGTGTCGGTGGGAAAGCGGTTGACCGCCACCACCACGGGGACGCCGAACTTGCGGGCTACGCCGATATGGTGCTCTAAGTTGACCAACCCCTTGCGCAGCAGGTCCAGGTTCTCCTGGGTGTAGGCCGGGTCGAGGGGCTTGCCGGCCACCACCTTGGGGCCGCCGCCGTGCATCTTCAGCGCCCGCACCGTGGCCACCATGACCCCGGCGTCCGGCTTCAGGCCGGAGGCGCGGCACTTGATGTTGAAGAACTTCTCCATGCCGATGTCGGCGCCAAAGCCCGATTCGGTGACCACATAGCCGTCCGGCCCCACCAGTTTGAGGGCGATGAGGTCGGCGATGATGGAACTGTTGCCGTGGGCGATGTTGGCGAAAGGCCCGGCGTGGACGAAGACCGGCGTGCCTTCGAGGGTCTGCATCAGGGTGGGCTTGATGGCGTCCTTCATCAGCACGGCCAGGGCCCCGGCCACGCCCAAATCCTCGGCGGTGATGGGCTCCCCGTCGCGGCTCAGGGCCACTACCATCCGGCCCAGACGCTCGCGCATGTCGGCCAGCCCCGTGGTCAGGGCCAGAATGGCCATGATTTCGCTGGCCACGCTGATGTCGAAGCCCGTGCGGCGGGTAAAGCCCTTTTCGTCGGGACCTAAGCCGATCTCGATTTCGCGCAGCAGGCGGTCGTTGGTGTCGATCACCCGGCGCCAGGTGATGGTGGCGGGATCCACATCCAGGCGCACCAGTTTGCGCCGCTGTTCGGGGGTGAGGCGATCCAGGTCGTCTTCGGTGATGCCCAGTTTGGCCATGCGGTAGCGCAGGCCCCGCGCCACCTGGCGCTTGCCGTCTTTCCCCTTGGGGAACAGGCGCTCGAAGAGTTTTTCGTCGCTCTGGCGCCATTCGTGGAACATGCGGGTATCCAGGGCGGCGGCGAGCAGGTTGTTGGCCGCGGTCACAGCGTGGATGTCGCCGGTGAGGTGGAGGTTGAAATCCTCCATGGGGATCACCTGGGCATAGCCTCCACCGGCCGCGCCGCCCTTGATGCCAAACGTCGGCCCCTGGCTGGGCTGGCGGATGCAGGCGAACACCTTTTGGCCCAGATGGGCGCCCAGGGCCTGGGCCAACCCCACGGTGGTCGTGGTCTTGCCCTCGCCCAGGGGCGTGGGCGTGATGGCGGTCACATCGATGTACTTACCGTTGGGTACGTCGGCCAGGCGCTCCAGCACGCTCAGGCTCACCTTGGCCTTGTAGGGGCCGTAGAGTTCCAGTTCGACGGGTAGGATGCCTGCCTCGGCGGCCATCTGGGTGATGGACTTGAGGTCAGCCTCCTGGGCGATTTCGATGTCGGAGGGGACAGGGGAACGGCGTTTGAGGGGGGTGGGGGTGTAAGGAGCAGTCATCGGGTCACCTCGTGCATGGGTTTTCTACGCCTATTGTCCCATATTTTTGACGAAAGGGGAAGTGGGGTGGGGAGCGTGAGTCGTTGGGTCGTGGGTCGCTGGTTCCTTGGTTACCTGGTTGCCTGGTTGGTGGGTGGGGCTTGGCGAGGGGGAGGCCGCGCAGGCGGCGCTTCGCTTACGCTCAGTGGGCCCGTGGCTTCAGCCGCTGGGGGGCAAGCGTTGGGGGATCTCGGCAGTTGAAACTGCATCCACATTCACAAAACCGCCCTACGACGGTTTTCCCCTGAGAAATCCGAAAAAATTCTCCAATCCGTGTCCATCCGGGCTCTCCGTGTCATCCGTGGTCTATCCTCCCTCCCCCACCCGCACGCGCACATCCAGCGCCACAGCGCCTCGGCCCGGCGCGAGCACCCGCAGGGGGTTGATTTCCATCTCCGCAATCTGTGGGAAATCGGCGGCCAGTTGCGCCAACCGGGCCAGCACCTCGGCCACCGCCTCCCTGTCCGCCGGGGGGATGTGCCGGAACCCGGCCAGGCGTCGGCCGGCCCAGGTGCTGGTCAACAGATGCTCGCGGTCGGGCGCGGTCAGCGGGGCTAAGGCAAAGGCCACATCGCCCAGGGCCTCCACCTCCACGCCCCCGCTGCCGAACATGACCAGCGGGCCGAAGAGCGGGTCGCGCACCACGCCCACGATGACCTCTTGCCCCGGCGGGGCCATTTGCTGCACCAGGGCGCCCTCAATGCGCGCTTCGGGGTGCGCCTGCCGCACGGCAGCCATCATCTGGGCGAACCCCTCGCGCACGGCCTGGGCGTCGCCCAGGTTCAGCCGCACCCCGCCTGCCTCGCTCTTGTGGGGCAGGTCGGGCGAAATCACCTTGAGCGCCACCGGATACCCTATGCGCTCGGCCAGGGCCACGGCCTGCCCGGCGTCGGCGGCC
>DUEP01000013.1 GCA_011176535.1 Anaerolineae bacterium
GCCCGGCCCGGCGCTGCCGCCGCGTCGGGCGCGCGGGGCCTGGCGCTCGAAGCGGTAGGTGTGCCCTTCCCAGGTGAGCCAGCGAGTGTGGTTTTGGGTGTCCAGGGCCACTGTGTGCCAGCGCCCCTCCAGGCGCACGCGCAGCGCCCCCCCGGGGAGCCGTTCCGCCGCCTCCACAAGCACTTCGCGCTCGCCAAGGCGCACACGGTAGCCCTTGCCCTCCGGGAGGGCTTCGACCATGTAAGTTCGTTGGGCCGTGTCGCGGTATTCTGCCATGTTCCACCTCGCAGCGGGGTCAGAGGGGGGCCTTCCAGGGGGAGTAGGGGTCCCGTCCGGGGCGCGGGGCTTCCCCTTGGGGTCCGGTGAGCAGCGTGGCCGAGGGGGTCAGGATTTCGCTCAGGGCCAGGGCAGCCAGCACCGGGTCCGGCGGCGGGGCAGGGGTCCAGGCGTCGAAGGTGCGCTCCACCCAGCGGGTGTCCACCTGCCCGGCGCGGAAGTCCTCGTGGGCCAGCACCGCCCGCAGAAAGGCGGCGTTGGTGGTCACACCGTGCACCACGGTTTGGCGCAGGGCGGCGTCCATGCGGCGAATGGCGGCCTCCCGGCTCTCGGCGTGCACGATGATTTTGGCCAGCAGGGGGTCGTAGTGGTGGGTGACGGTATCGCCGGTGGTCACGCCGCTGTCCACCCGGACGCCGGGGCCTTGCGGCAGGCGCACCTGGAGCAAATCGCCTGTGCTGGGGAGAAAGCCGCTGGCCGGGTCCTCGGCGTAGAGGCGGCATTCGATGGCGTGGCCGCGTTGGATGAGCGCCTCTTGAGAATAGGGGAAGGGCTCCCCGGCGGCGATGTGAATCTGCCATTGGACCAGGTCCAACCCCACGACCAGTTCGGTGATGGGGTGTTCCACCTGGAGGCGGGTGTTCATCTCGAGGAAGTAGAAGGCGCGGGTGTCGGGGTCCACGATGAACTCCACGGTGCCGGCGTTGACATAACCCACGGCCCGGGCGGCAGCCACCGCAGCCTGGCCCATGCGTCGCCGCAGGTCCTCGTCCAGCAGGGGGGAAGGGGTTTCTTCGATGATTTTCTGGTAGCGGCGCTGGACCGAGCACTCGCGCTCGAAGAGGTGGACGATGTGGCCGTGGGCGTCGGCCAGGATTTGAAACTCCACATGGTGGGCGCGGGGGATGTACTTTTCGAGGAGCAGGCGTGGGTCGCCGAAAGCGTGCTGGGCCTCACGGCGGGCGGCGGCGACCGCTTCGTCCAGGTCCTCGGGGCGGTGGACGATGCGCATCCCCTTGCCCCCGCCGCCAGCGGCTGCCTTGACCAGCACGGGGTAACCGATGCGTTGGGCAGCTTCGCGCAAGGCTTCTGGGGCGTCATCGCCCTGGTAGCCGGGCACCACGGGCACGCCGGCCTGCTCCATGCGGGCGCGGGCGGCGGCTTTATCGCCCATGGCGCGGATGGCCTCCGGCGGCGGGCCGATGAAGGTCAGCCCGGCCTTGGCCACGGCCTGGGCGAAGGCCGCGTTCTCGGCCAGAAAGCCGTAGCCCGGGTGGACGGCCTCGGCGCCGGTCTCTAAGGCGGCCTGGATGATGCGCCCGGACTGCAGGTAGGACGCGCCGGGGGGCGGCGGTCCGAGGAGCACAGCCTGGTCGGCCAGGCGCACGTGCAGCGCCTCGCGGTCGGCTTCGGAGTACACGGCTACGGTCTTGATGCCCAGTTCGCGGCAGGCGCGGATGACCCGCACGGCGATTTCGCCGCGATTGGCGATGAGGATGCGTCGGAAGGGAAGGGTTGCCGTCACCGGTGCGTTGCCTCCGTGGGTGAGGGTTTGTCCCGGGTGGGGAGCAAGAGGGCCAGGCCCAAGGCGAGCACGAAGCCCAACGCCGCGCCGCCCAGGGTCAGCAGGGCGCCGCCGAAGACGGCCCCATAGACGTCGCCGCGATCGTGGCGCACCCACAGGCTACCTTCTTCCAGCCAGGCGTAGTCGATGCGCCAGAATCCGTGGCGGCTGCCCTCCATGTGGAGGACCTGGCGGGCGGGGCGGGGCGGCGGGGGAGGGGTTTCGCGAAAGGGCGGGGTGCCGCAGGTGTTGGGCGTGGTCTGGGCTTCGTCGGGGGGCGCGGGTTGCCAGACCAACACATAGCGGCGGCTGTTCCGCCACGCCCAGGTCAGGCAGGTCACCGTGCCGTCGCGCCTTTCGGCGCACACGCTGTCCTCCTGGCGCGTCCAGACCAACAGGCGTTGAGTGGCGGGGGGGCGGCGTCACAGGCAGGCGCCGCCAGCGGGGCGGGCGCACGGCCAGGTAGTACCCTAAGGCACCACCTAATAGGGGCCCGACATAGAGGGTCAGAAAGGCCTGCTGCCAGAAAGACATGAATTACGGATTACATGCGGAACACGCCAAAGCCACCCTCCTCCCTGGGGGCGTTGAGCACCACGGAGAGGGCCAGCGCCAGGGTACGGCGGGTCTCCACCGGGTCCAGGATGCCGTCGTCCCAGAGGCGGGCGGTGGCGTAGTAGGGGTTACCCTCGCGCTCGTATTTCTCGAGGATGGGGCCCTTGAAAGCCTCGGCCTCCTCAGGGGAGAGAGGCGGTTTGCCCTCCCGGGCCCGCTGGTCGTTCTTCACAGTGAGCAACACGTTGGCAGCCTGTTCACCGCCCATCACGCTGATGCGGCTGTTGGGCCAGGTCCACAGAAAGCGAGGGTTGTACCCACGGCCACACATGGCGTAATTGCCCGCGCCGAAGGAGCCGCCGATGATCACGGTCAACTTGGGCACGGAGGCGTTGGCCACCGCATGGACCATCTTGGCGCCGTCCTTGGCGATGCCGCCTGCCTCGTACTCCTTGCCCACCATGAAGCCGGTGATGTTTTGCAAGAACAACAGCGGGATGCCGCGCTGCTGGCAGAGTTCGATGAAGTGGGCGCCTTTGAGCGCGCTTTCGCCGAACAGCACGCCATTGTTGGCGATGATGCCCACCGGGTAGCCGTGGATGCGGGCAAAGCCAGTGACCAGGGTGGTGCCGTAACGCGCCTTGAACTCCTGAAAGCGGCTGCCGTCTACCAGGCGGGCGATGACCTCCCGCACATCGTAGGTTTCCCGGAAGGTCTGGGGCAGGATGCCGTAGATATCGTCGGCGGGGTAGAGCGGGTCCTCGGGCGGGGCGACATCCAGAAAATCCAGCCAGGAGGGGCGCGGCGCGCGACGCGAGGGCAGGGCGGCCACAATGTTGCGGGCGATCTCCAGGGCGTGTTCGTCGTCCTCGGCAAAGTGGTCGGCCACGCCGGATTGGCGGGTGTGGACCTCGGCGCCGCCCAACTCGTCGGCGGTCACGCTCACACCCGTGGCCGCCTTCACCAAAGGCGGTCCACCCAGAAAGATAGCCCCGGTTCCCTTCACAATGACCACCTCATCGCTCATGGCCGGCACATAGGCCCCGCCTGCTGTGCTCAACCCCATGACCACGGCGATTTGAGGGATGCCTTTGGCGCTCATGCGAGCCTGGTTGTAAAAAATGCGGCCGAAGTGATGCGCATCGGGGAACACTTCGGCCTGCAACGGGAGGAACGCACCGCCCGAATCCACCAGATACACACAGGGCAAGTGGTTCTCCTCGGCGATTTGTTGCGCCCGCAGATGCTTCTTCACCGTGATGGGGAAGTAGGTCCCCCCTTTGACCGTGGCGTCGTTGGCGATGATCATCACCTCGCGTCCGGCCACCCGGCCGATGCCGGTGACGAGCCCGGCACCCGGGGCCTGCCCCTCGTACATTTCCCAGGCGGCCAAGGGAGAAAGTTCCAGGAAGGGCGAGCCGGGGTCCAGCAAGCGGCGGATGCGTTCCCAGACGAACAGTTTGCCTTGTTCGCGGTGACGCTTCAGATATTTCTCACTGCCCCCCTGGTGTACCTGCTCGATGCGGGCGTGAAGATCTTCGGCCAGCGCCTTGTGGTGCGCGTAGTTGGCGCGGAATTTCGGGTCGTCGCGGTCCACAAAGGTAGGCAGTACTTCGGCCATAAAGTCCCTCGTCGGCAATGAAATCTGGTTTCCAAGTATAGCATATCCCGATTTGTCTGCTATGCGATAGCGAGCCAAGATATGTCGTCTTACAGGACGCCCATCAACACGYCCNAYCARSRYRTSCKAMMASRSNATRMWRAAAGGCGCCCCTCTGCTATGGAGGGCCCCCACCCTGGGGCGGTGGCAGGAGTGAGGTCACCGTATGCAGCCTGAACGTATCGATCGCTACGAAATCCTGGGGCGGTATGGCCACCGTGCACCGGGCCTTTGATCCGGTGATGAAGCGCGAGGTGGCCTTGAAGGTCATCCGCGGTGGCCTGGACATGGAAGCCGAATTCCGCGAACGGATGATCCGCGAAGCCCAGGCCGTGGCGGCGCTGGAGCACCCGGCGGTGGTGCCCATTTACGACTTCGGCGAGGCCGGGGGCAGCCTGCACATAGTCATGCGGCTGATGCAGGGCGGATCGCGCCTGCAGCAAGGGGCCCTCTCGCCCGAAGAAACCCTGGCCGTCCTCCGCCGCCTGGCCGCGGCTTTAGACGAAGCCCATCGTCTGGGCATCGTCCACCGCGACCTCAAACCCGGCAATGTGCTCTTCGACCGCTTCGGCAACGCCTACTTGGCCAATTTCGGCGTCGCCCGCCTGGGGGACGCCACGGTCACCCTCACCGGCTCGCGCACCATCGGCACCCGGCCTACATGAGCCCTGAGCAGGCCCAGGGCGCCAAAGACCTGGATGGCCGCTCCGATGTATACGTCCTGGGGACGCTGACTTACCAAATGCTCTCCGGTCGGCTTCCTTACAAGGGGGACACCCCCATCGAGGTCATGCTCAAACATATCCAGGAGCCGCCGCCCGACCTGCAGGCCACGCGCCCCGATTTGCCGCCAGCCACGGCCGAGGTCGTCCGCCGCGCCATGACCAAAAACCGCGAGGCCCGCTATCCCACGGTAGGCGCTTTCGTCGAGGCGCTGGAAGCCGCCCTGCGCGAGGGGCGCTCCCTCCCGCCCGAAGCGGCCACCGTGCGCGCCACCCCGGCGACCAAAAGGCCCCGCCGCCGCTGGTGGATCTGGGCGTTGCCGCTGCTGTTGCTCCTGCTGGCGGGCGGCGCGCTGAGGGCGTGGTGGCTTTTCGGGGGCGGCGTCTTCGCTCTCCCCGCACCCACGGTCACGTCGCGCCTACCCGGGCGGCCCCTGTGGCCCTGCCCACGCTCACGGCGTCCCCCACGCCCCCTTCCCTCACCGCCACCCTGCCGCCGACGCCCCCGCCCGCCTCCGCCACCGTCCCACCGACCCCTTCGCCCACGCCCATCCAGGGGCCGGTGGTCATCGGCGGCGCCGACTTGCTGGCCTTCATCGCCTCAGACAACAATCTCTATCTGAGCACCATAGACGGCGCCGAGGTGCGCCCCCTCACCCACGATAGCGCCGAAAAGCACGAGTTGCAGTGGCTCTCCCACGGCCGCCTGCTCTACCTCAGCGGCAAATGCATCTTCCTGGCCGATGTCTCCCAAAACCGGGTCGAGTTGTTCACCTGCTTTCCCACGGTGGCTCGCTTAGACAGTTTCCGCGTTTCGCCCGACGACCAACAAGTCGCCATCGTCCTCGATGGCGAACTCATCATCACCACCTACAACCCCGCCGTGCTGCAACAGGTCAGCAACCTGCGCGACCTGCAAACCCACACCCAGATCTGCGCCACCTTCGACCGCGACGAGGTGCTCCAGATGCGCTGGGCCAAAGACGGCCAGACCGTGTCGGCCCGGGTGCGCGTCCCCAGCGGAGGTCGAGCAGTGGAACAAATCGAGGTGCTGCGCATCGGTTGTCGCCACGGCATCACCCGGCAGCACCTCTTCCCCGGAAACCGCTTTGAGATGACCACCTTCGATCAAGTGCCCGTCATTCCCTCCTTACGACTGGGACGGCGACAAACTGTATGTCTTCAACCTGTTCTGGCGCAACAAAGGCTACGGCGACCTCTACCTCTACAGCCGCGCCACCCACCTGGGCTAACTCATCAACCCCATAGGGGACAGTGTTGTTGCCGCGACCCGCACTGGAGCCCCGACGGGCGTTATCTGCTGGTTGCCTTTCAGGATATGCGCCAGGGCCAAGCGGCCCGCATGGCCTTGCACCTCATCCCCGTGGGCTCCTGGGGAACCGGGATGACCTACACGCCCCTTCCCCTCCCCCGGGAACTGTTCACCAACCCTCGGGTCGCTCCGGCCCCCGCTTTGCGCCCCCCAACCCTGACCCGGACCTCTTTGCCCGTTCTTGCCTCCTGGTGAGGTGTCACCCCCCAGGGGGTGTTTTCGTTTCCGGCCGGGCACCTTCCCTGAGGTCCGGCAAAAACTTGCCAGGCTGGCACACACGCCCTACCCCGGCGTTAACGCTTCGGTAACGCTTCGTTCACGGCGGAAAAGTATCCTGAAGACAATCCTATCCAGGGAGCATAGGGCTCATGTTGCGTGGTTTCCGTCATCCCTTGAACAGCAGTCCTTTACAGCCAGGGGAGGTGCAACTACAGGTCGAAGGGGTGCACCTGGCCTTTGGCGGCGTGGCTGCCCTGACAGGGGTCAGTTTAGATGTGCGCCAGAGCGAAATTCTGGCCATCATCGGCCCCAACGGCGCCGGGAAAACCAGTCTGTTGAACTGCATTAGCGGGCTGTATAAACCCCAACGCGGGCGCATCCTCCTGCGCACGGCTCAGGGGGAACACGACCTGACCAGACTGCGTCCTCACCAGATCGCGCGCCTGGGCGTGGCCCGCTCGTTCCAGAACATCGAGTTGTTCCGCCACATGACCGTTTTGGACAACCTGCTGGCCGGCGCGCACATCCACATGAAGAGCAACCTGTTCAGTTCGCTGCTCTACTGGGGGCCGGCGCAGCGCGAACAAATCGCCTTTCGCGAGTTCATCGAGGACATCATCGACCTGCTGGAAATTCAGGCCATCCGCAACAAGAAAGTGGGCGCGCTGGCCTACGGCCTGCAAAAACGGGTGGAACTGGGCCGGGCGCTGGCTATGAAGCCCGCACTGTTGCTCCTCGACGAACCCATGGCCGGGATGAACACCGAAGAGAAAGAAGACATGGCACGCTTCATCCTGGATGTCAACGAGGAGCACGGCGTGACCATCGTGCTCATCGAGCACGACATGGGCGTGGTGATGGACATCAGCGACCGGGTGGTGGTGCTCAACTTCGGGCAGAAAATCGCCGAAGGTTCGCCCGATGAAACCCGTCGCAACCCGCAGGTCATCCAGGCATACCTGGGCGAAGAACAGGCCGCCTTCCCCTTTGCCGCTGGGACCTGAAGTCGCTCTCGCATAGAGGAGGCCAAGATGCCGGAAACTCTGCCGCAATATCTGGCAATGCGTACCCAAGAACATCCCGACCGCGTGGCGTTGCGCGAACGCATCTACGGGATCTGGCAACCCATCACCTGGCAAGAGTACTACAACCATGTCAAACACTTTGCGTTGGGGCTCACCGCCCTGGGGCTGAAACCCGAACACACCGTGGCCATCATCGGCGACAACCGCCCCGAGTGGGTCATCGCCGAACTGGCCGCGCAGTCCATGGGGGCCAAATCCATTGGCATTTACCAGGACTCGGTGGCCGAGGAGGTGTTGGACATCATCTTCCGCTCCAACGCCACCTTCGTCGTGGCCGAGGATCAGGAGCAGGTGGACAAAATGCTGGAAATCTGGCCCCAACTGGAAGGCCAGGTGCACAAAGTGATCTACTACGATCCGAAAGGCCTGCGTAACTACACCGAGGACTTCTTGATGTACTTCCTTGATGTCGAGGAGTTGGGCCGCGAGTATGAGAAGTCCCATCCGGGCCTGTACGAGGAGTCCGTGGCCAAAGGCCGCGCCGAAGACCTGGCCATCCTCTCCACCACCTCGGGCACCACCGCGAGGCCCAAACTGGCCATGCTGACCCACAAGAACCTGCTCAGCATGGCCAAGAACCTCATGGCCGTGGACCCCATGCAGCCCGACTACGAATTCGTCTCCTTCCTGCCCCTGGCCTGGATCGGGGAACAAATGACCTCCGTGGCCTGCGGGCTGTACATCGGCTTCAAGGTGAACTTTCCCGAAGCGCCGGAGACCGTGCAGCATGACCTGCGCGAAATCGGCCCGCAAATGATGTTCAGCCCGCCCCGTATTTGGGAAAGCCTGGTCAGTCAGGTGCAGGTGAAAATCGAGGACACCAGCCGCTTCAAGCGCTGGATGTTCAACTGGGCCATGCCCATCGGCTACAAAATGGCCGACACCCGCTTCCGCAAAGAGACCCCCACCCTGGGGCTGAAAATCAAGTATTTCCTGGCCGATTGGCTGGTCTTTCAAAACATCAAAGACCAATTGGGGCTGCGCCATATCAAGTGGGCCTATACGGGCGGTGCGGCCCTGGGCCCCGATGTGTTCCGCTTCTTCCACGCCATGGGTGTGAACCTCAAGCAGATCTACGGGCAAACCGAAATCAGCGGTATTGCCGTGGTCCACCGCGATGGGGATATCAAATTCCAGACGGTAGGCCTGCCCATCCCCGAAACCGAGGTCCGCATTGACGAGAACGGTGAGATCCTCATGCGCTCCCCGGCGGTGATGGTGGGGTACTACGGCAACCCCGAGGCCACCAAGGAAGCCATCGACGAAGAAGGCTGGCTCCATTCCGGCGATGCGGGCTACTTTGACGAAGACGGCCACCTCATCGTAATCGACCGGGCCAAGGATGTGATGACCCTGCATGACGGCACCAAATTCAGCCCGCAGTTCATCGAAAACAAACTCAAGTTTAGCCCCTACATCCGCGAGGCGGTGGTCTTCGGCGGCGACTGGCCCTTCGTCACGGCCTTCATCAACATCGACTTCGCCAATGTGGGCAAGTGGGCCGAGAACCATCAGATCCCGTACACCACCTACACGGACCTCTCCCAAAAGCCTGAAGTGTACGAGTTGATCAAAGCCCATGTGATTCGCGCCAACGCCGACCTGCCGCCCGCAGCCCGCATCCGCCGCTTCCTGCTCTTGCACAAAGAGTTGGATGCCGATGACGCAGAACTGACCCGCACGCGCAAAGTGCGCCGCCGTCTGATTGCCCAGCGTTACGATGACCTCATCTCCGCGCTCTACAGCCAAACGAACTCGGTCGAGGTGGAGACCACCATTACCTATCAAGACGGGCGCACCGCCGTGATTCGGACCAACCTACACATTGAGGATGTGGACACCGAAGCCGTGCCCACACCGGCCTAACCCCATGGAAGAGGGAGCACACGATGGACATCTTCATTCAGTTGACCCTCACCGGCCTGACCAACGGTGCCATCCTGGCCTTGGCTGCCCTGGGCTTCGTGATCATCTACAAGGCCAGCGATGTCATCAACTTCGCCCAGGGAGAATTCCTGCTGGTCGGGGCGTACATGCTTTACGCGATGCTGGTGCAATTCGGGCTTCCCTGGCCCCTGGGCCTGCTGGGCACCATTCTGGTGGCCGTGGCTTTGGGCGTCCTGGTGGAGCGCTTCGTGCTCCGTCCGCTCATTGGCGAACCCATCATCTCCGTCATCATGGCGACCATCGGCCTGAGTAGTTTGCTACGGGCCATCGTCAGCATGATCTGGGGCAACCAGCTCCGACGCTTCCCGCCTTTCATCCCCAGTCACCCCGTGAAGATCCTCGGTGCCACAGTGGGCATCGATCGCTTATGGGCCATCGCAATCGCCGGGCTTATGCTCTTGCTGTTCAACTTCTTCTTCACCCGCTCGAAAGAAGGCATCGCCATGCGGGCCGTGGCCGACGATCAGCAGGCCGCCATGAGCATGGGTATCAGCGTGTCTAAAGTGTTCGCCTGGGCGTGGTCCATTGCTGCTGCCTCGGCCGCCGTAGGCGGCGCGCTGGTAGCCAACATTGTTGGAGTGGGGCCAGAGTTGGCCGGGTTCGGCCTGCGGGTCTTCCCCGTGGTCATCCTCGGTGGGCTGGACTCCATCCCCGGCGCCATCCTGGGCGGCGTGATCATCGGCCTGCTGGAAGCCTATGTGGGCGGTTACATCGGCATGGGCCTTAACCAAGTGATTTCCTTTATCGTCCTGTTGCTTATCCTACTGGTGCGGCCCTACGGCTTCTTCGGCAAAGAGATCATCGAGCGCGTCTGACCGAAGCGTCACCTCTTCAAGGAGCGCAGCATATGGTTTCCGGTATTTTTCACTCGAGTTACGCCTCCGATATGGGGTTGCGTCGCACCCCGGCGCAAAAGATTCGTCTGGCCCTGTTCATTCTCTTCCTGCTGGTCTTCCCCTTCTTCGCCAGCCGTTACACCCTCACCCTGGCCAACCAGGTGGCCATCGCCACCATCGGGGCCATCGGCCTCAACATCCTCGTAGGATACACCGGCCAGATCAGCCTGGGGCAGGGCGGCTTTCTGGCCGTGGGCGCCTACACGGCCGGGCTGCTGACCGCGCGCTTCGGCGTGCACTGGATGCTTTCCACGCTGATCGGCGCCTTTGCCACGGCTTTCGTGGGCGCCATCTTCGGCCTGCCTTCTCTGCGCCTCAAGGGGCTGTACCTGGCCATTGCCACCCTGGCCTCTCAGGAAATCATCCTCTGGGTGGTCACCCACTGGAAGGCGGTGACCGGCGGCGTAGAGGCCCTGGTGGTGCCCAACCCCACCCTCTTCGGTCTGGTGATGAACAACGACTTCAACTTCTACTGGCTGGTGGTGCCCCTGGCCGGGCTAACGGCACTCCTGACGGCCAACCTGTTCCGCACGCATTACGGGCGCGCCTTCATCGCCATCCGTGACCAGGACATCGCCGCCGAGGTCATGGGCGTCGACCTCTTCCGCTACAAACTGCTGGCCTTCGCCATCTCCTCGTTCTTCGTCGGTCTGGCCGGCGCGCTCACCGCCCACTACCGCAGCATCGTCACCTGGGAACGGTTCACCATTGATGTCTCGGTGCTCTACCTGGCGATGATCATCATCGGCGGTCTGGGCTCGGTCTCAGGCTCCTTCTTTGGGGCCACCTTCATCACCCTGCTTCCCACCGTGCTGGCCAACATCGGCCGCGCCTTACGGGGAGCGTTTCCCCAGATCGGCACCCTAATTCCCTTCATCCAACAAGGCACCTTTGGCCTGGTAATTATCCTCTTCCTCATCCTCGAGCCGGAAGGGTTGAAGAAACTCTGGGAAGACATCAAAGACTACTTCCGGCTGTGGCCCTTCAGTTACTAACCCTACCACCAGGAGGTGCGCATGGCCTTGTAGGGAAGAGGACCTTTCGCTTTCCCGCCCATCCTATATCTCTCTTTTACCCGACCCATTCGGAGGAGGAGTCAAAATGTCCAAAAAGTATCTATTCCTGAGCATCGTCCTGCTGGGCGCTCTGGTGCTGGCCGCCTGTGGTGGCGGTGGACAGCAGGGCGCGGAATCCATCAAAATCGGTGGCCTGTTCGACATGAGCGGCCCCACCAGCGATGTGAGCACCCCATACGGGAACGCCATCATCGACTATGTGAAGTGGCTGAACGAACAGGGTGGCATCAACGGTCATCCCATTGACCTCATCTGGAACGACTACGCCTACAAAGTGGACCAGGCCGAGCAGTTCTACTCCCAGTATGTCAACGAAGGCGTGGTCGCCATCCAGGGTTGGGGCACGGGCGACACCGAGGCCCTGCGCTCCAAGGTCGCGGCCGATAAGATCCCCTACATGTCCGCCTCGTACTCGGCCAACCTGGTCAAAGACATCAACGAGGCTCCCTACAACTTCCTCATCGGCGTGACCTACTCCGACCAAGCCATCATCGCCATCCAGTGGGCCATCGACGACTGGAAGGCCTCGGGCCATGACGGGATGCCCAAGGTGGCTTTGATCCACCACGACAGCCCCTTCGGCGAATCGCCGGTGGCCGACGCCAAGGCTTTTGCCGAGAGCAAGGGCGTAGGCTTCACGCACCTGGCCATGCCCAAGGGCGCCACAGACTATGTGGCCGAGTTGGCCCAAATCAAGGACTTCGGCGCGAACTATGTCATCGTCCACACGACCTCCAGCCCGACGGCCGTGCTGATCAAGGACGCCGTCAACCAGGGCATGACCAAGGATGTCAAATTCATCAACCTCAACTGGTGTGCGGACGAAATCTTCATTGACCTGGCCGGCGACGCGGCCGAGGGCGTGTACGGCACCCTGCCCTTCACCCCGCCCAGCGACCCCGTGCCCGGCCACGAGGCGCCGGCCAAGTGGCTCAAGGACCATGGCTCGAGCCTGGAGGAAGCCGGGTTGCACTATGTACAGGGCTGGTGGACCATGGCTGTCATGGCTGAGGGCATCAAACGCGTGCTCGACCAGGGCAAGCCGGTGACCGGCGAGAACCTCAAGGCCGCGCTGGAGACCATCCGCAACTTTGACACCCAGGGCGTCACGGCGCCCGTCACCTTCACCCCGCAGAGCCATCGCGGCACCACCGCCCTGCGCATCTATCAGGTGCAAGGTGGCAAGTGGGTCCGCGTGAGCGACTTTGTGAGCGCCCCGTAAACAGCATCTAACACCGCCTTCAGGCCCTCCCCTTCCAGCGGAGGGGAGGGCCTTTCCCCCACCCCTTTCTCTCGTGAGGGTTGCCATGCTCAGCCTCAACAATGTGGAAGTCATTTACAACGATGTCATCCTGGTGCTCAAAGGGATGTCCCTGGAGGTCCCGGAGGGGAAAATCGTGGGCCTGCTGGGGGCCAACGGCGCGGGGAAGACCACCACGCTCAAAGCCATCTCCGGGCTGCTCAAACCGGAAGACGGCGAGGTAACCGACGGCACGATTGAATTCAGGGGCCAGGAAATCCACCACCTCCCGCCCGATCAAATCGTCCGCCTGGGCATCTTCCAAGTCATGGAGGGCCGACGGGTGTTCGAGCACCTCACCGTGGAAGAGAACCTCATCGCTGGCGCTTACACCCGGGGCGCCCGTTCCCTACAAGGCGACTTGGAGATGGTCTATTCCTACTTCCCACGCCTCAAAGAGCGCCGTCGCCAAAAGGCCGGCTACCTCTCCGGCGGGGAACAGCAGATGCTGGCCATCGGTCGCGCCCTCATGGCCCACCCGAAAGTGATGCTGCTGGACGAACCTTCCTTAGGGCTGGCCCCCCTCCTGGTGCAGGAAATCTTCGAAATCATCCAGCGCATCAACAAAGAGCAAAACACCACCATCCTGCTGGTGGAACAAAATGCCAACCTCACCCTGCAGGTGGCCGACTACGCCTACATCATGGAAAACGGACGCATTGTACTCGAAGGCTATCCCGACGAACTCCGGGAGAACGCCGATGTGCGCGAGTTCTATCTGGGCCTCACGGAGGTAGGCAAGCGCAAGTCCTACCGCGAAGTCAAACACTACAAGCGCCGCAAGCGCTGGCTCTCCTAACCCCCCTACCTCGCACATGGCACACCGCACATACTTAGAGGAACCATGACCGAACCGCTGAGTGAACTCATCGCCTACCTGGCCGAACACGCCCCGGCCTTTGCCAGACGCCTGCAGGCGGCAGGCCTGACCCCGGAGGAGATTCACCGCCCCGAGGATTTGAGCCGCATCCCCGTGTTGCGCAAAGACGACCTGGTTGACCTGCAGACCGCCGATCCGCCTTTCGGTGGGATGCTGGCCGTACCCATGCAGGCCCTCAAACGCATCTTCCAATCCCCGGGGCCCATCTACGAACCGGAACCCAATCGCCCCGACCCCTGGCGTTGGGCCTCGGCCCTGGAAGCCGCGGGCTTCCGTGCGGGCGACATCGTGCTCAACGCCTTTGGTTATCACCTCACCCCGGCTGGCGCCATGTTCGAGGAAGGCCTGCGGGCCCTGGGTTGCGTGGTGCTCCCCGGCGGCGTGGGCAATCAGGAGCAGCAGGTACGCGCCATGCACGCCCTGGGCGTCAACGGCTATGTGGGCCTACCCTCTTACCTCAAGGCCCTGCTGGACAAAGCCGACGAACTGGGGTTGCCCCTCCAGGTCGAAAAAGCCTTTGTCACCGCCGAGCCTCTCCCGCCCTCGCTGCGTCGCGAACTGCAAGAGCGGGGGGTGATCGTGGTGCGCCAGGGCTACGGCACGGCGGAAT
The DNA here is from genome assembly GCA_011176535.1 of Anaerolineae bacterium. Classification (NCBI taxonomy): domain Bacteria; kingdom Bacillati; phylum Chloroflexota; class Anaerolineae; species Anaerolineae bacterium. The sequence continues at coordinate 14,124 of DUEP01000013.1, forward strand.
GCGGTAACCTGGGCTACGAGTGCGAAGCCGAAGATGGCTGGCACGTGCCCGAAGATGTGCTCATCCAGATTTGCGACATCAACACCGGCCAGCCTCTGCCCCCAGGCGAAGTGGGCGAGGTGGTCGTCACGCTGTTACACCGCGAGTACGCGCTGGTACGCTTCGGCACCGGGGACCTCTCGGCCCTCCATACCGAACCGTGCACCTGTGGCCGTTCCACGCCTCGCCTGGTCGGCTGGCTGGGCCGTGTGGGCGATGCCGTCAAAGTGCGCGGGATGTTCCTGCATCCCCGACAGTTGCGCGAGATGATGGTCCGGTTCCCCGAAGTAGAGCGCTGGCAGGCCGTGGTGACCCGACACGATCACAAAGACGAGTTAACGCTGGAAGTCGTGGCCCCCGAGGCGCCCCCCGATTTGGAGGAACGCCTGAAACACACGGCGCGCGAGGCCATCAAATTCCGCCTGCAGGTTCGACGGGTGGATCACTTACCCCCTGATGCCCCTCCCATCCGCGACGAGCGCACCTGGGAGTGACCCTCCAGGCATGGCAACCTTTCTCCCGGCAAACCATCCGGCCCTGTCGCATTTCTCCTCGACAGGGCCGGATGGTTTATCGCTGGTTCAGCCCCCAAATCAACCGCAGGCCATCCAGGGTAAGCCAGGGGTTGATGATGTCGATCACCTCGGTTTCCTGGGCGATGATCTCGGCCAGCCCTCCGGTAGCGATGACTTTCATCTCCGGCCCCAACTCGGCCCGGAAACGGGCCACCATCCCCTCCACCAGGCCCACATACCCAAAAAGCAGCCCCGACTGCATGGCGTGCACCGTGTTCCGGCCAATCGACGAAGGAGGACGGCGCAACTCAATGCGCGGCAATTTGGCTGCCCGGCGGAAGAGGGCCTCGGCTGCGATGCCGATTCCCGGAGCAATGGCCCCGCCCAGGTAGTCCCCCTCGGCCGAAATGGCATCAAACGTGGTAGCCGTGCCGAAATCCACCACGCAGGCCGGGCCGCCATAGAGGTGTTGCACCGCCACCGCATCGGCCACCCGGTCGGCGCCCACGGCGCGGGGGTCTTCATAAAGAAGGCGCACCCCTGTCCGCACCCCCGCCTCCACCACCAGGGGGTCGTGTTCCAGATAGCGCCGGCAGGCTTCCACGATTTTGTCCGTCAAAGGCGGCACCACCGAGGCCAGACAGATCCCTTCCAAATCGGAAGGCGAAACTCCCACATGGGACAAGAACCCCAAAAACTGCAGCCCGAACTCATCCGGCATTCGCTCGTGGGCCGTGGCTATTCGCCACCGAGGGCCTAAAGTCTCGCTCTGGTACAGCCCCAAGGTGATGTTGGTGTTTCCTACATCAATGGTGAGCAACATCATTCCCCTCCCTATGCGAACTCCGCCAGCCCCGCCGGCAAGGTCATGCCTGGAGGAATGTACGGCGGAAACGTATCACGGCCCAGCCCCAGAAGCATGTTATCGATGAGGCGCGTCTGGCCCACGAACACCGCCATCGAGAGCAAAGCCCGCTTCACCGGACCGTGCAGTTCCGCCAAAGTCTCCGGGTCGGCGCAAGAGACATATTGCAACCGGGCCAACGGTTCAGCCTCCATGGTTTCCCGCATCATGCGGCGCAGCGTCTCGGCCTCACGTTCACCAGCCTCGAAGGTCTCGCGGGCTGTGCGGAGAGCACGATAGAGCACCGTGGCAGCCTGCCGCTCCCGAGGGCCGAGATAAGTGTTCCGGCTGGACATGGCCAGGCCATCGGGCTCCCGCACAATGGGACACACCACAATGCCGATGGGCAGGCTGAGATCCCGCGTCATTTGCTGAATCACCCTGGCCTGCTGCGCGTCCTTTTGGCCGAAGAAGGCCCACTGGGGCCGCACGGCGTTGAACAACTTGGCCACCACCGTAGTCACCCCCCGGAAGTGTCCCGGACGCCGGCCCCCTTCCAGCGGTTTGGTGATTTCCTCCACCGTGACCCAGGTTTGATATCCCTCGGGGTACATGACCTCAGCCGTGGGCGTCCAGACCAGGTCCACGCCCTCAGCTTCCAACAGCGCCAGATCCCGCTCCAGATCACGGGGATATTTGTCCAAATCCTCATTGGGTCCGAATTGCGTAGGGTTGACGAAAATGCTCACCGCTACGCTGCGGCAGCCCTTCCTGGCGTAACGCACCAAAGAGAGATGCCCTTCGTGAAGATACCCCATGGTGGGCACAAAGCCCACCGGTTCGGGAAGCCGCGCCCGCGCGGCCCAGAGTTCATCCAGTGTCGTGACCACCTGCATAAAAGCCTCCTTTTTCAGAGAACAACCCATCGCGGCTGGTATAATAAAAGTGGTGTTTTCCACGAGGCCATCTGCCCGTCCTTCAAGGGCTGTTCGGCGGTGGATTAAGGAGTCGTGTTCATGCCCATCAGTACCACATTGATTCGCAAACTGAGCGACCTGGACCCGGCGTTACGGGAGGTCATCCTTTTGCTGCTCGAAGAGGTTGAGCGGCAAAGAGGGCAGTTGGCACAACAAGTCACGCAGAAAGAATTCCTCGAACTCAAAGAGGTCGTAGCCGGGCTGGCCCGAACGATGGCCGAACTGGCCGAGGCCCAGAAGCGCACGGAAGAGCGCCTCACACGGCTGGAAGTCACCGTGGCCGAACTGGCCGAGGCCCAGAAGCGCACCGAGAAACGGCTCAACGAACTGATCGAAGCCCAGAAACACACCGAGGAGCGCCTCACACGGCTGGAAGCCACCGTGGCCGAACTGGCCGAGGCCCAGAAGCGCACGGAAGAATCTCTGAACCAGTTGGCCACCGCCCACCAGGTGACCCGCGAGCGCCTGGAAGGCATCTCCAACGCAGTGGGCTATACCCTGGAAGACCGCGCCTTGCGCTCCCTGCCTCAACGCCTGCTCCAGGAAGGTGTCGAGGTGCAGGAGCCCTTGGTGCGCAAGTACATTCGCCTTCGCAACAAAGAACGCCAGGTCAACATCTACGGCCTCGGCAAACGCAACGGGCAAGAGGTGCTGATTATGGGCGAGGCCAAGGTGCGGCCTTCACGCAAAGAGGTGGAACGCTTCCTACGTCTGGCCCACCGCCTTGCCGAGGAAGAAGGGCGGGAACTCTTCCTGGTTTTCGTGGCCTACGACTTCCCACCTGCCATGGAAGCCTACCTGCGCGACCGGGGCATCCTGCCTGTATGGTCCTACGAACTGAGCCTGTGAACGAAAGGGACGCCATCCTGGGGTCTGACCGCTGGTCAGGCCCCGTTTTTTTTGTGCGCCGACGGCGCCGCCTGGCGTCGCCGCTCCACCTTCTCCTTCACCATTTCCCATAAGGCCTGGTTGACGGGGGTGGACACGCCCACCTGACGGCCAAAACGCACCACCGCGCCGCTGATGGCGTCGATTTCGGTGGGAGCCCCTCGGCGCAAATCCTGGAGCATGGAAGAAAGATTGCGGGCCGTGCGCCGGGCCACCTCCTCGGCGGCATCGGCCGCATCGGGGAAGGGCAACCGCACGCCCAGCGCTCCGGCCACCGCCTGCACCTCCCAGGCGGCACGGCGGAGGAAAAGGCGCGCCGCCGCGTTGGCCACCAGGGCCCCGTTGGGCACCTCCAGCAACGTGGTCAAGGGGTTGATGGCCGCATTGACGGCCAGTTTGCCCCAGATCAGCCCCTGCACATCCGGGGACACCTCCACGCTAAAGCCCGCACGCTGCAACCACCGCACCACAGGCTCCAGCCGGGGATGTTCGCCCAGGTGAATCACGCCCTCGCCGCCAGGGCGCACCACCCCAGGGGCCACCAGCGTGGCGCCGGTGGTAGTCACGCCTACGGCCACCCGTTCCCGCCCCAACGCCCCGGCCAGGGTCTCCACATTCCCCAACCCGTTTTGCAGGGTGAGGGCCACACCCTCGGCCGCCAGGCAGGCCTGCAGATGTCGGGCGGCACGGGCGGTCTGCCAGGCTTTGACCAAAACCAGGGCAAAACGCACCTGGCCTACCTCCTCAGGCCGGGTCGCCACCCGCACCGAAAAGGCCCGCGCCTCGGCCTCCCCCTCCACCCACAAACGGGCGCCATGCCGACGCAGCGCCTCTACTCCCTCGGGCCAGGAGCCCAACAAGGTCATTTCCACGCCCGCCGCGCGCAGCCGGGCGGCGAATAGTGTGGCCAGCGCCCCGGTGCCGACGATAAGGAGAGAAAAGGAGGGAGAGGTCATAGGCAGGTTGCAGGTTGCAGGTTAGAGGTTGCAGGATACAGGATGCAGGTTATCGGTGCTTGCGGCGGTAGGTGGTGTGGACGGCGGTGAGCATGGCGATCAGCCGAGTCAGGATGTCCAGTCGGGCAGCCAGGGTGGCTTGGGGGAGCAAGCGGCGCAGGCGAAAGTACCAGCCTCGTGTTTCGCGGCATTCGCCCAACGCGATGCGGAGTACCCGTTGCCCGTCGGCGGAGTCAATGCCCCGGCCAAAGGCTTCTTCCAGATTGGCCGTCACGCTTCCCGCGCTGCGGATCAGTTGCCGGGCGATTTCCTTGCCACGCAGGTCGCGCCGGATATGCTCGATATCGTCCCAGACCAGTTCGTAAAGGAAAAGGGCCAGCCGGTAATACTCTGCCCGCCATAGGGGATCGTTGCGGATGGATGGAGGCACACTCTCTTGCCAGCGGGCGAAGTCGTCTTCCCAGGACATGGGGACTCCTTGGGAGATAGGTTGCGATATAGGTTGCAGGATATAGGGGCAGGTTGCATCCTGCAGCCTATATCCTGCATCTTGCATCATGTGTCTTGCATCATGTGTCTTGCATCATGCATCTCGTATCATGCATCCTGCAGCATTTCCATCAGCCGTTCCCATTCTTCCGCCTTCATCTCCACGCTGTGCTCCGGGCCGGGGAAGCGACGCTGTTCCACATCTTCTTTGAAGGCCACCAGGGCGTCATGGACAACCGCATGGAGTTGAGCATACTGCTTGACGAACCGAGGTGTGAAGCGGTCGAACAGCCCCAGCAGGTCGTGGAACACCAACACCTGTCCGTCACAATGGGGCCCGGCACCAATCCCAACGGTGGGGATCTCCAGTTTTTCCGTGATCAGTTGGGCCAATTGGGCCGGCACTGATTCCAGGACCAGGGAGAAGCACCCGGCGTCCTGCAAAATGAGGGCATCCTCGAGTAATTTTTTGGCCGCCTGGGCCGTCTTCCCTTGAGCGCGGAAGCCACCCAGTTGGTGCACGCTTTGCGGGGTCAGGCCAATGTGCCCCATCACAGGGATCCCCGCGCCGACGATGGCGCGAATGGTCTCCGCCCGCTCCCGGCCCCCTTCCAGTTTGACCGCGTCCATCCCGGCCTCTTGCAGAAAGCGCCCTGCGTTGCGCACGGCCTCTTCCATCGAAACCTGGTAGGACATAAAGGGCATATCCCCGACCAGGAGCGGATACCTGGCCCCCCGTGCCACTGCCCTGGCGTGGTGCAGCATATCCTCCATGGTCACGGGCAGCGTGGTCTCATAGCCCAACACCACCATGCCCAAAGAATCGCCCACCAGGATGACATCGATGCCTGCCCGATCCACGGCCACGGCGGAAGGGTAATCGTAAGCGGTCATCATGGTAATCGGCTCACCGCGGCGCTTCTTGGCCCGCAGCGTGCGCACCGTCACCTTTTTGCGCGCTGCAGCAGATTGGGATTGAATGGGTTCGGTGGTCACGGTTCCCTCCTGAGCGGATGAGATGGTAGGGACCGCCGATTGGACGCTCCACCCCCTAAAGTCATACCAAGTCCCTCAGGCGTTGCCCTTACTGGATTCGCCGGTCCGTCCCGTCCCCGCGGCGGGGTACAGGCGGCCCGGATATTATCCCCAAAAACCGGGAAAATGTAAAGCGCCGCGGCTACTGCGGCGGGTTGTCCAGACGCAGGCCATGCCCCCGCACACTGACGATGTAAGCGTGGGTGGGGTTGGCCTCGGCCAGTCGATCTCGCAGGCGGCGCACCAAAGCATCCAGAGCCTGGGCGCTCACCCCCACCGCTTCCTCGCCCCACACCGCGCGAATCAAATCGTCGCGGGGTACCACCTCCCCGGGGCGCTCGTACAACGCCTGCAGCAAACGAAACTGCGCTACGGAAAGCGGCGGCATCACTTCCCGCCCACCGATCCAAACCCGCCGCGAGGCCGGGTCCAAACGCAAACGCCCCCACACCGGGGACACATCTTCCAACGGCAAGGTGGCTTCCGACGAGAGGAAGTAGAACTTCTGCGCCAGGGCAATCTGCACCTCATCCCCATCGCGCAGCAAGGTGGGCAGGGCGATGCGCTGCCCGTTGATGTAAGTGCCGTTCTTGCTGGCCAGGTCTTCCAGGAGAAAGCCCTCGGGGCTTTCGATCAGGCGCGCGTGGCGGCGGGAGACCTGCCGATCGGGAATCACAATATCGCAGTCCGGCGCCCGTCCAATGGTCATCGCGCCCTTCAAATACCAGCGCTGCCCGTCCAACCATCCTCCCTCGGCCAGGAGCAGGGCTCCCTGTTCCTCTGTCCGCTCCATCATGGGCGCCTCCTTCAGGCTGTGGCTCTATTATACTGCTCCTCCTGCATCCCACGCCCTCATCACCGGGGTGGAGTATAATCCTCACCAGGGAAATGGCCCCATGAGCGGATTGCTACCGGGAACGACTCTACGCGAACGCTACCGTATCCGCCAGGTCATCGGCCGTGGGGGGATGGGCAATGTGTATCTGGCCGAGGACCTGCGGCTTGCCGGACGGCTGTGCGCCGTGAAAGAAGTGGTGCACGATCCGGTGCTACCCGCTCATCTGATTGCCGAAGCCCGGGAGCAATTCTTCCGCGAGGCCACCGTGCTGGCCCACCTGGACCACCCCAACCTGCCCAAGGTGTCTGATTTCTTCTCCGAAGAAAATCGGGACTACCTGGTCATGGACTACATCCCGGGGAAAGATTTGCAAGCTCTGGTGGAAGAAATCCGCCACCAGGGGCGGTTTCTTCCCGAGAGCCAGGTGCTGGCCTGGGCAGCCCAAATCGCCGACGCCCTGGAGTACTTGCACGGCCAGGATCCCCCCATCGTGCACCGGGATATCAAACCCAGCAACCTCAAACTCACCCCCGGAGGGCTGATCAAACTGGTGGACTTCGGGCTGGTCAAAGTGCTTCAGGCCGAAGAGGTCACCGTGACCGTCATTCAGGGCCGGGGCTCGGCGTATTACACCCCGCTGGAACAATACGGCGGCGATACCGGGCGCACCGATGTGCGTAGCGACATCTACGCTTTTGGGGCCACCCTTTACCACCTCTTGACCAACGCCCCGCCCCCGTCGGCACGGGACCGCTTCCTGAACCCCGCCGTTTTTCACCCACCGCGGCACTACAACCCCAACATCAGTCCTCGCACCGAGCGCGCCATTCTCTGGGCCATGCAGTTACACCCCGACGACCGCCCCCCGGACATCGCCATCTTCCGCCAGGCCTTGTTGGGAACCTGGACGCCACAAATGGCCCCCGTCCCTCAGGCCACCTGGCGCGACTTGTGGGACTCCCCGGTGGAGCGCACGCTGATCCTCCTTGCCGGGGTCCTGGCCCTCGTTGCCCTGCTGGTCAGCCTTCCCTGAACCCCACCCCAAAGCGTCTCTTGTGGGGGCCAGCGCACCGCCCACCCAGCCGCAAACGAACCGCACTCCGGAGACCTTCTCCATGCCCGAACCCCTCAACCGCGAACAAGCCCTGGCCGCCCTGCACGCCCGAATACGCGCCTGCCGCGCCTGCCTGGATGCGGGGTATTGGATCGCCCCCCGCGCCGTGTTTTCCGGCACCCTGGGCGCCCGGATGATGACCATCGGCCAGGCGCCGGGCGTCACCGAATACGAGACTGGCCGGCCCTTCAACGCCGGCAGCGGAAAACGCCTCTTCCAGTGGCTGGCCGGGGCCGGCATCTCCGAGGCCTGGTTCCGCCGCACCCAGTACATGACCTCGGTGACCAAGTGCTATCCCGGGAAGGCCAAGTCGGGGGGCGGGGACCGCGTGCCCACCCGCAAAGAACAAGCCCTGTGCCGCCCTTTTCTGGAAGAAGAAATCGCCCTCATCGACCCCCAAATCATCCTACCCGTGGGCCGGTTGGCCATCAACCTGTTCTATCCCGCGAAAATGCCCCTGGGGGAGATCATCGGCACGGAGAAGCAGGTGGACGGTCGGTGGATCATCCCTTTGCCGCACCCCTCCGGGGCAAGCCGCTGGCACCAAAGCGAAGAGAACCGGGAGAAAATCCGCCGGGCCATCGCGCTATTGGCGGCTCGCATGCAGGCTTTAGGCATCGAACCCCATTAGGGCCACCCACGGCTCAAACCCCGCGACACATCCTTCCCCACCCACTGGGCGTGGCGGTTCTCGGAGCAAGCCAGGCGTTGCGCCAGGGCCAGCGCCTGCTCCCGCAAGGCGGCGTTGCGCTTGCCGATCTGCCGTAGGCCCAGGAGCCCCCTTCTTCACCATAGGGCGCTCATCGTCGGCCTCTACCTCGATGGCGGCGAAAAAAGGAGAAAACCGCTCATCGGGAGCGGCTTTGTCGCTCACCGCCAACCTGGCCATGAGCACAAACCCCGCCCGATGCTCCGCGCCGGGCGCCGCAGTTGGGGCACACGGACGCCATACACCTTGTGGCCAGTAATACCGTAACAAGCCATCCCCTGAGCCGCCTGTGGGTCGGCCAAGGCCGCCAGTTGGGCCACTACTTCCGCCACCGTGAGCCTGCCCCCATTCCCCCCTTGCCCATCCATCACGCCTCTCTCCGCCCGTCATGGGCTTGTCTCGCCGCTCAGACAAACATCTTCTGGCGTGTAAGCCCGGTTGTTGGTGCCGTACACCTCCGGGCCCAGGGGCTCCAGCACGGCCTCGGCGTGCTCCTGGGCATAGCGGCGGGCGGCTTCGCAGGCCGCGTCCCAACCCGATTGCCGGTAAACCTGCCAGAAGGCCGTCGCCATCTCAAAGTAAGGCACCAGGGCCGGGTCGTCGTCCACTGCCTGGCGCAATTCGGTATAAGTGGCCTGGGCAATGGCTTCCCGCCCAGCGCGCGCATGGAGCACCAGCATCCGAAAACGGGCGTACGCGGCCAACACGGCGTGCAGACGCGCCGGTTCGCCCGCTCCGGGCAGGGCTTTATCGCGCACTTCCTGGCTGGCGATGACCTGGCCGTAAAGCAACAACGCCTGCATCAGGTCACCATGCCGGGCGGCCCGGTCGGCATCGTGCAACAGATGAATCCGCGTCTGCGGCGGCGCCCATTGTGTTTCCATCAAACGCCAGGCATCGCGGACAGGGTCGTAGGCGTAGATTCGAGTGTACGCACGGGCCGGTCCGGTGCCCCCCGGTATGCCTTCGGCATGCACGGCCACATGGTAGCCCTCCTGTCCCCCCTGGGTCTGAAGGTCCACCCAGGGGTCGGCGAATTCCGGGGATCCGGCCAGGAGGTTGGTGAGGCGGCCCGCACGCCACGCTAGCACCTGAAGCCGCTCGGTGCAGGTCACCTCGCCGCACCGCGTCCAGCCGATCACGGCTTCGAGGCGCCCGTCGGCGTCCAGGTCATCCACAGCGTGAACGACCAGCCCGGCGAAGTCGGCATCATCGGCCACCAGGGTTTGCGCCACACAATAGCCATCAGGACCTCCCAACGCCACCAGCAGCACCCCAACGGGGGGGCTGGTTGAAGCGTCGGGGTTCACCAGGACCAGGAGGGCATCTGGCCACCCATCGCCGTTGATCTCGCCGGTGTACACCGCCCGGGGGTAGCCTCCCACCCCCGCCTCCTGCAAACGGGCGTTGAGGTCGTTGGGGGAAAGCCCTGCGTTCAGCGCCGCCACGCCCGCCCCCTGGAGCAGGGCAGCGAAGGTTTGTTGAGCCTCCTGGAAAGGCTGGGGGGCTACCGGTGCACAGGCACGCACCGTGGGGGTGCTTTCGGGCGGCGCCATGGTGGGCAAGAGGACAGAAGGCATGGTCGCCGTCGCCAGCGGGGCCGTGGTCGCTGAGGGCAGGGTCACGGGGATGGACTGGCTCCACAAACCGCAAGCCGCCAGCCCCAGAAACATCCCCAAAACGATCAAACCCTGACGCCATCGAAGTCGCTTACCCATTTTCACCTCAAAAGCATTATACTGGAAATATGAGTTGGGCGTTTGTACTGAGCGAACCGCCGCGGGCTCAGCCGTGGAGCGAGTGGCTCCCACCGGTGGGGCCAGGGGTTGTCGGCGTCTGGCTGCCGCAGGAGATCCCTTCAGGGGCCTGGGTGGTGGATCCCTTCGTAGCAGCGCCCGAAGTGACCGTAGAGATAGTGCACGCCGGCTATCGGGTGCTGGCCATTACGGGGAACCCCGTGCTGGCCTTTCTGTTACGGGCCGCGGCTGTCCCCCCGGCGGAGGAGGATCTGCAGGCCACTTTGGCCACCCTGGCCGCTACGCAAAAAGGCACCCAACGCCTGGAGCCCTACCTGCGCTCTCTGTATACCACCCCCTGCCCCAGCTGTGAAAGCCCGGCCGAAGAACGCAGCGTGCTCTGGGAAAGGAAGGGAAAAGCCGAGCGTCCCCTGAGGGAAGAGGGCTTCTGTGCGCGTTGCGGAGAGCCTTTTTCCGTCGAAAGCCGCGAGGAGGACGCCCAATCCCTGGCCCACTGGCTGCCTCGCGCCGAGATCCACCGCGCACGCCTGGCCGAGCGGGTCGCCCCCCTGGGTTCGCCCCACCGCCAAGCCGTCGAACGCTGGTTGCATGTGCTGCCCCCGCGCAGCCTGGAAGCCCTGACCGCCCTGCTGGGGCGGCGCAGTCACCCCGACCTGGCCGGGCGTGAGGCCCTCCTGGATGCCCTGCTTCTGCTGGCCGTCACGGCGGCCTGGCCCCAGGACGAAAAAGGGGCTCCCTGGCGGCGCTGGACCCTGCCCACCCGCTATCGGGAACGCAACCTCTGGCACGCGCTGGAGGCCGGGCTGTCCCTTTGGGCCGTTCCCCGGCCGGCCGTGCCCCTGGTGAGTTGGCCGCAGCCCCTGCCCGCTCCGGAAGGCATCCTCCTTTTCCGTGGCCGGGTGAGGGACGCGATGGAAGCCCTGCGAGCCTGCATCCCCCGGGCTGTGGTCGCCGTGGTCCCCCCACCCCAACCGGCCTTTTGGGCGCTCTCGGCCCTGACCACGGCCTGGTTGTGGGGCCGAGAGGCCATGGGGCCGCTGGAGGCCATGCTGACCCGCGGCGAGACCGACTGGGGGTGGTACACCGCGGCCCTGAGCGCCGCCTGGCGCCCGCTGGCCCATGCCCTGCCCGAAAACACGCCCTTCTTTGCCTGGCTGCCCCAGGCCACTCCTGAACTGCTCACCGCCGTGATGGTGGCGGCCCATCACAGCGGCTGGGCTGTGGAGGACCTCGCTCCGCAGAGCCATCCACCCGCCACACAGGTGATCCTGCGGCGGGCTGTGCCCGCGCCGAACCACGCCGCCGAAACCCTGCGCCAGGCCCTGCAAAAGCGCAACGCGCCCACGGCGTACCTGACCGCCCTCGCCGCCGCCCTACAAGGCTATCGCCCCACCTCGGACATGAAGCCCAAAGCGGCTTACGCCCAGGCGCGGCATGACCTCAACCTGCTTTTCGCAGAAGGCCCCGCTCGACCGGTCGGCGAAGAAACGCCTCAGCGAACCCTCTGGCTGATAGCGCAACCCACCACTCCATCTCCCTCCCCCCTGGACGATCGGGTGGAAGATACCCTGCTACAACTGCTGGCCGAGCGTACGCTGTGGCCCGAACGGGATTTGCTCAACGCCTTGTACGCTCGCTTTCCCGCCGAACTCACCCCCTCAGGCGATGTGGTGCGCACCATCCTGGAGCACTACGCCCGTGCCGGACCCCAGGGCTGGCAACTCCGCCCCGAAGAACACCCCCAAAACCGCTCCTCCGACCTGGCCGAGATCCGCGGCCTTCTTCGAGCCCTGGGCCGACGCTTCGGATACACCGTGCGCGGCGATCTCCCCCTGGTGTGGGAGCACGAGGGAAAGGAGGTGGCCCGTTTCTACCCCACCTACCTGGCCCGCACCGCACCGCTGCTGCAAAGCCGCCCCCCCGGCGAAGCCTACCTGCTCCTTCCGGGGAGCCGTTCCCCACTCTGGCTGTTCAAAGTGCACCGCGATCCCCGCCTCCAACAGGCGCTCCAGGGGCCGTGGCGGGTGCTCAAGTTTCGCCATCTGCGGCGGCTGGCCCGGGAGGCGCAAACCTGGGAGGACTGGCAGCGCCTCTCGCCGCTGGACCCGCCCGAACATCAGGACGCGCAACTGCCCCTCCTATAAAAAACGCCCTGCCCGTACATACTGACGAGCAGGGCCATGGAAGCCAAAAAGCGCTTCGCCGTTCAGAACAGGCTCAACTGCTTGGGCTGCCCCTGGTCCTTCTCCTCCTCGTCGGGAGGCTGATAATCGGGCACCTCGTGCACCCCGGCCAAGATCTCCGGCAGGCGGGCGAAGTCCTGCTCGACCACGGGCTTGAGCGAGGGCTGGTGCAGGGCCGCTGCCGGGTGGTACATCGGGACGATGGTGAGGCCACGCACCCGCACCGGCCGGCCGTGCACTTCGCTCACCTTGGCGTGGGGCAAAAACTTGGCCATGGAATAGCGCCCTAAGGTGACGATGACCTTGGGGCGAATGGCCGCGATCTGGCGATCCAGGTAACCCGCGCAGGCCGCCACCTCTTCGGGCCTGGGGTCCCGGTTGCCCGGCGGACGGCACTTGACCACATTGGTGATGAACACCTGCTCGCGGGAAAGGCCGTTGCGGCTGAGCAACTCCTCCAGGAACTGACCGGCTGCGCCCACGAAGGGCCGGCCCTGCACATTCTCGTGGAACCCCGGCGCTTCGCCGATGAACATGATCTCGGCGTTGGCCGGACCTTCGCCGGGAACGGCTTTGCGCCGCGAATAGTGCAACTCGCACTTCGTGCAGACGGCCACCTCAGCGGCCACCTGGGCCAGAATCTCCTCAGGGTTCACGCTTCACCTCCCGGGGTAGGGCCTGAATCTCCAGCGTCATGATGAGCGCGTCTTCGTGGTTGTCGTTGTAATAGCCGTAGCGCCGCCCCACAATCTGAAACCCAAACCGACGGTAAAGGTTCTGGGCGCGTCGATTCGAGGCGCGGACCTCCAGCGTCACCGTCTTGAAGTGCCGGGAACGCGCAAACTCCACCGCCGTGGCTAACAGCATCTTACCCACCCCACGCCTGCGATGGTAAGGATGCACGGCCACGGTGGCGATGTGGGCTTCGTCGAGGACCGGCCACAGCACCAACATCCCCACCACCTCGGCCGCGTCTTCCTCACCTACGGTCTCGGCCACCCAAAGCACACTCTGCCCATTGTTCAGTTCGCGGGCGAAGGCGCCCGGCGGCCACGGCAAACGGAACGAGAGCCGGTCGATAGCTTCCACGGCCGGGATGTCCTGGGGACGCATAGGGCGCACGCGATAGCGGCGGGTCTCCATGGGCACCATCTTCCTTCAAGGGTCGGCCCCTCCTCATGCGGGGATAGGCGTGCCCGTGTGGAGGTAAATCGGGGCCAGCGTGGCCGGGTCGTCGCCTGCCCCCCCCTGCCAGCGCCGCCAGGCCAACTCGGCCAGCAAGCCCGGCCGACGCACACACCAGGCCGGAGGCAACACCCGCACCTTCTTCCAGCGGCGGCGCAGACGCGCCTGTTCCTCGGGCTGCAACTCGCCGGCCACCAGCGTCGGCCCTTGAATGGCATGGGCCAACTGCGCGGCGGTGAGCACCTGAGGGCCTCGCTCGTGCACCCAGCCGCCCGCGGTCGGCGTTTCACCCTCTTGCGCCGGGCGGTACCAGTTGACCGCCAGCCGGCCCCGACCGGCCTCTAAGGTGGCTGCCAGCCGAGCCTCGCGCTCCACAGGCACCCCAGCGGCCACCACATCCAGCGTGGATACCCCGACCAGGGGCAGGCGCCGGGTGTAAGCCAGCCCTTTGGCCAGCGCCAGACCGGCCCGCAGCCCGGTGAAGGAGCCCGGCCCCAGAGCCACCCCCAGGGCTTTAACCTCCTCCCAGCCCACCCCCACCTGCTCCAGCAGCAACCGCACCATGGGGGCCAGCGCCCGGGTATGATGATCCCCGGCCCGCCAGAACCACTCGGCCAGGATCCCCCGTTTGGGATCCAGCAAGGCCAAACCCACCTGACGGGTCGAACTGTCCAGCGCCAGCAACATGCTCAGCCTCCGTACAACGCACGACGCAAGAACATGAGCAACTTTTGGGGGCGCTCACCCTGGGCGTGAAAGCGCAGCAGCCGTTGTTCCTCGTCCAGATACTCCAGCGTGACCCATAACCCTTCCCAGGGCAACGCCTCCCGAATGCGATCGGCCCACTCCACCACCAGGGGGCCGGCGCGGAGCAAGGCGTCCAAATCCAGAGCCCAGGCCTCTTCCGGGCCGGTGAGGCGATAGGCATCGAGATGATGCAAGCGGCTCCCATCGGGCCGGCGGTAGATGTTGAGCAGCACAAAGGTCGGGCTGGTCACCGGGTCGGTGGAGCCCCACCCCGCGGCCAGACCGCGCACCAGGGCGGTCTTCCCCGCGCCCAAATCGCCCACCAACGCCACCACATCGCCGGGTTGCAATTGCCCCCCCAGACGCATGCCTACCCGCATGGTCTGCTCCGGCGAGCGGCTGAAAAACTCCAGGGTTTCCGGATCGAGGATTGGCACAAGGGGATTATACCGTATGCCACGCGCGGGGCGACGACGCCGGAGGACAGCCCTCGGGTAAGTTGCATTACAATTAGAGGGGAGGTTTCCCTCCATGGGCGCGCTCCCGTAAAACGCTTCTAGAATAACCGCGTCTCTCCCCTCAAGGAGGCCATCCGTGGACCAACGCTTGGAGCGTCTCAGTGCCATCCTCCGCGAGGCCGGGTTGGATGCCCTGGCCCTCAACCCCGGCCCGACGCTGACCTATCTCACCAGCCTGCATTTCCATCTGATGGAACGCCCCGTGGTGGGGCTGTTCACCGCGCACGGAGAGGCCGGCATGGTGCTCCCGGAACTGGAGCGCGAAAAACTCAGCGGCACGCCGTTCCTGGCCTTCCCCTACGGGGAGGATCCGGCCACCTGGGAGGCGGCCTTTCGCCGCGCTCTGGACGCTTTAGGGCTTGCCACCGCCGCCATTGGGGTGGAACCCACCCGATTGCGCGTGCTGGAATTGCGCTATCTGGAACGAGCCGCCCTTGGGGCCACCTTCCCAGGGGCCGCCGAGGTCATCGCCCAACTGCGGCTGCGAAAGGACGAACACGAGATCGCCGCCATGCGTCAGGCCGTGCGCATCGCCGAGGAAGCCTTTCGCGCAGCCCTGAGCCGTTTTCGGGTGGGCATGACCGAGCAGCAACTGGCTGCCGAACTGGTGGTGCAACTGCTGCGCCACGGCTCAGCGCCCGACCTTCCCTTCCAGCCCATCGTGGCCGCCGGGCCCAACGGGGCCAATCCGCACGCTACGCCCACCGAACGCCCCATTCAGCCCGGCGATTTGGTCATTGTGGATTGGGGGGCGAATTATGGTGGCTACTTCTCAGACCTCACGCGGACGCTGGCGGTGGGAAACATCGACCCTGAACTGGAGCGCGTGGCTCAAATCGTACTCCAGGCCAATCAGGCCGGGCGCGAGGCCGTGCGACCGGGCCTGCCCGCCGGTCAGGTGGACGCAGCGGCACGGCGGGTGATCGTCGAAGCAGGCTACGGCGCGCATTTCATCCATCGCACCGGCCACGGCCTGGGGCTGGAGGTCCACGAGCCGCCTTTCCTCTACGCCGAGAACGTCCAGGCTTTGGAGGCCGGGATGACTTTCACCGTGGAACCAGGGGTTTACCTGCCGGGCCGCGGCGGCGTGCGCATCGAAGACAATGTGGTCGTCACGACCACCGGTAGCAAGACCCTGAGTACCTTACCCCGCACCTTATGGAGACTGCCCGCATGACGGCCCAACAACGCATCATCCCCTCGGCCGAGCCTTTTTTCTTTCCCGCCGGGAAGACGACCTGTTTGCTGGTGCACGGTTTTACCGCCACGCCCAAAGAAATGCGCTGGATGGGCGAGTACCTGCACCACGAAGGGTTCACCGTGCTGGGCGTACGCCTGGCCGGACACGCCACCCGTCCAGAAGATTTGCTGCGGGTGCGCTGGGAAGACTGGCTGGCCTCGGTCGAAGACGGCTGGCATGTGCTGCGCAGCGCCGGCTACGGGCCCATCGTGGTAGCCGGCCTATCCCTGGGTGGGGCTTTGTCCCTGCTCTTCGGCGCCCGCTACCCCGTGGCCGGGGTCATCGCCATCGCCGCGCCTTACCGCTTACGCCGTCACCCGCTCTTTCCGCTCCTCCGGCCCCTGAGCCTGGTGAAGCGTTACTTCCCCAAACACGGGCCTCCAGACCTGCGCGACCCGGTGGCCCTGCGCGAGCGCATCGCCTACCCCGTCAACCCGGTGCGTGCCGTGGCCGAGGTGCGCGACCTGCTGGCCGTGCTGCGCGAGGAACTGCCCCGGGTTCAGGTGCCGGTGTTGCTGGCCCACTCCCGCAACGACACCTATGTTCCACCGGAGAACATGGAACACATCTACGCCGCCTTAGGCACCGCCGACAAGACCAAAGTGTGGGTGGAGAACAGCGGCCACATTGTCACCCGCGACGCCGACCGTCAGATCGTTTTCCGCGCTGCCGCCGCGTTCGTGCGCCGCGTGACCACGCAAAAGGCCTGACCGGGCCACCCGGTCAGGCCTTTTTGGGCTCTCGTCCAGGGGGATTTACTTGGACTCTTCCAACTCCCGCTTGCGGGCCTCGACGATTTCCTGCTGCAGGTGAGCCGGCACCTGCTCGTAGTGGGAGAACTCCATCTCAAACACGCCCCGACCGCCCGTCAACGAACGCAGGTCCGTGGTGTAGCGCAACATCTCAGCCAAAGGCACCTGGGCGGTGATCGTGGAGCGGCCCTTTTCAGTTTCCATCCCCTGCACCCGGGCGCGACGGGTGTTCAAGTCGCCCAGCACATCGCCCATGTTAGCTTCAGGCACGATGATGCGCACATTGTAAATCGGCTCCAACAACACCGGCCCGGCGTTCTGCACGGCCAACTTGAAGCACTCCCGGGCGGCGATTTCAAAGGCGATGGGCTTGGAGTCCACCGGGTGCTCCTTGCCGTCGTACACCGCGACCTTCACATTGACCACCGGGTAGCCTGCCAGCACCCCTTCTTTCATCACGCCCTTGATGCCCTTTTCAATGGCCGGCTGGAAGGTAGAGGAGATGGCACCGCCGAACACTTCCCAGGCGAAATCGTAGTCGCTTTCGGGATTGGGCTCCACCCGCATATGCACCTCGGCGAACTGGCCCGCGCCACCAGTTTGCTTCTTGTGACGATATTGCGCCTGACCGGTCTTGGTGATGGTCTCGCGGTAGGGCACCTTGACCGGCTCGGTCTCTAAGTTCAACTGGAACTTGGTGCGCGCCTTGCGGATGGCCACATCGATGTGCTGATCCCCCATCCCCTGCAAGATGGTCTGCTTGGTCGAACCATCGTGATACCAGGAGAGGGTGGGGTCCTCCTCGGCCAGACGGCTGAGGGTGGGGCCCAGTTTGGCCGAATCGGCCTGGCTTTGCGGCGCCACGGCCACGCGATAAAGAGCCGTGGGGTATTCGGGCATGGACACCTTGACCGAGAAGCCCTTATCGCACAGCGTATCTCCGGTGGCCGTCTCGCCCAGTTTAGGCACCGTGCCTAAGTCGCCCGCGTGGAGCAACGGCACGCTGATCTGCTCCTTGCCACGCATCACAGCCAAGTTGCTGATGCGCTCCTCGATCTCCCTGTTGGCGTTCCACACTCGGATGTCGTTCTTCAGCACGCCGGAGACCACCTTGAAGTAGGTAATCTTCCCCACGAAGGGGTCAGCGGTGGTCTTCCACACATAAGCGGCCAGCGGACCGGCGTCGTCGGCCTTGAGTTCCACTTCGCCGTCGGGGCCCTGCGCCTTCACGGGCGGCACATCGGCCGGGGAGGGCATCAGATCCACGATAAGGTCCAGGAGCCGCTGCAGGCCGATTTTCTTCTCGCCAGCAGCCACCAACACGGGGATGTAGTCGCCCTGGGCGATCACACCCCGCAGGCCTTGGACGATTTCCTCGGCCGTCAACGCTTCGCCTTCCAGGTATTTTTCCAGCAGGGCGTCGTCGCCCTCGGCCGCCGCCTCGATGAGTTCCATGCGGGCCTCTTCGGCGGCGTCGGCCAACTCCGCGGGGATATCCTGCTCGGCGTTCTCCGGGCCCACATAGGCTTTCATGGTGAGCAGGTCCACCACGCCCTGGAACCCTTCCCCGGCGCCCCAGGGGAGTTGCAGCGGGAGAAAGCGCGCCTCAAAAATCTCCCTGGCCTGGTCGAGCACCTGCTGGAAATTGGCATTCTCCCGATCCATCTTGTTGATCAACAAAAACCGCGCCCGACCGAACTTGTCAGCATAGGACCAGGCCACTTCGGTACCCACTTCCACCCCGGCCACGGCGTCCACCACCACCACGGCCCCATCGGCCACATATAGGGCGGAGATCACCTCGCCCACAAAGTCCGTGTACCCCGGCGTGTCCAGGAAGTTGATCTTATGCTCCCGATACTCCACCGGGATCATGGCCGTGGAGAGGGACAACTGACGCCGCTTCTCCTCGTCCTCAAAATCCGATATCGTGGTCCCGTCCTGCACACTGCCCATGCGGGTGGTGACCCCCAGATAATGCAACACGGCCTCGGTGAGCATGGTTTTCCCAGCGCCACTGTGGGATACCAACGCGATGTTACGGATTCGTTCCGTCGTGTACTCTTTCATGAAGGGCCTTCCTTCCTGTGGGATGCCTTCGGAAGCCCGAAGGGGGTAGCCAATAAAGGAAATAAAAGCGCAAACCTATGGGCAGA
>DUEP01000014.1 GCA_011176535.1 Anaerolineae bacterium
ACCCCGTGCACCCCGGCCGCGGGCACGGCGCGGAAGGGCACCCCGGCCCGGCGGACCAGTTCTTCCTCCATCCCTCCCTGACCGCCCACCCAGAGCACCTCGTCCACCTTATCCTCCAGCCGCTGGAGCACGGCCAGGGCGGGATACACCCCGCCGCCGGTGCCCCCGGCGCAAATCAACAACCGCATCGAGACTCCTTCGCTCGTTCACCTGCTTCAGGGCCCGCTGACGGGCTACACTGAGCATCCAACCAATGCCAATGGACGAGACCGTGAGGTTCGTGCCACCCGAACTGATCAGGGGCAGGTTATTGCCCGTCATGGGGATCACATTCAGCACGGCGGCCATGTTTATTCCGGCCTCAAAGACCAGCCACAGGGCCACGCCGGCCGCCAACAAGCTGCCCATCACATCGGGCGCCCCAAGGGCGATGACCATGCCCCGCCAAAGCACCACGCCAAACAGGGCGATGAGCAACAAAGTGCCCAGAATGCCCAATTCCTCGCCGATGACGGCAAAGATGGCGTCGTCGGTAGGCAAAGGCAATCCGGTCACTTTGAGCAACGAATTGCCGAGCCCCCGTCCCAGCCATCCACCGCGGGCAAAGGCCATCAGCGAAAACAACACCTGGTCGTAACTCTGGCGCGGGTCGCGCAGCCCGGCCCAATAGAACATCAGCCGTTCGCGGCCATGGGGCAACACCCACGCCCCGCCGATGCCGACCAAAAGCCCCAGCCCCAGCAGGGTCATCACCTGACCGAAAGGCGCGCCGCTGAGGAAGAACATCATGCCGCCGATGAGCGCAAAGGTGATCACCGCGCTCAGATCCGGCTCCAGCACAGCCAGAAAGGCCAGCAACCCCAGAACCATCAAGAAGGGCCACAAGCCCCACTCGTACTCACCCAGGCGGTCCTGGCGGGCCTCCAGCCACACGGCCAGATAAAGCAGGTAGGCCAGTTTGGCAAACTCGGCGGGCTGCACGGAGAATCCAAACAGCGTGCGCCCGGTGCCGCCTGAAGCCCAATGCTCCACCACCACGACCATCAACGCCAGGATAGAGACGACCATGGCAGGCACGGCCCAGCGTCGCCAGCGGCGATAGTCCACCCAACCCATCCCCAGCGCCAGCAACACGCCCATCACCGCAAACAGAGTCTGACGGCGGATGAGGTAGAAGGGATCTTTGAAGTGATAGAGGCTGTAGTCGGCGCTGGCCGAATAGACAAACACCAGCCCCATCACCACCAGCCCCAGATAGGCGGTGAGCAACCAGCCGTCGTACCCGGCAAAAGCGTGCCGCAAGCGTTTCATGGCAACTCCTCGACCCACTGGCGGAACCTGGCCCCACGCTCGGCGAAATCCCGAAACTCATCGAAACTGGTGCCGCCGGGGGAGAGCAACACCACGTCGCCCGGTCGCGCCGCATGGTAAGCCGCCCGCACGGCCTCTTCCAGCGTGTCGCAGCGCAGTACCTGCTCCGGGAGCGGGCCTTCGGCCTGGGCCAGTGCCTCCAGGATGAGGTCCCGCGCCTCGCCAAAGGCAATGAGCACCCGCACCCGCTGACGCACCAACTGCGCCCATGCATCCCAGGGCAACTTTTTGTCGCACCCACCGGCCAGGAGCACGATGGGCTCCACAAAGGAGCGGATGGCGGCCATGGCCCGCTCCGGCGCGGTGGCGATGGAGTCGTTGTACCAGGCCACACCGTCCAGCTCGCGCACCAATTCCAGGCGGTGGGGCACGCCAGCAAACCCCTCCACGCCCGCCCGCATGTGGGCCGGAGTCAGGCCCAGGGCATGGGCCACGGCGGCCGCGGCCAGCCCATTGCGCAGGTTGTGCTCCCCCCGCAGCCGGAGGACCTCCCTGGGGAACAGGTCGCGTTCCCCGGAGGAGGTCCGCAGCCGCAGGGTGTCACCGGAGACGAAGGTTCCGACCACGCCCCTGGGAGGTGGCGCCACCCCGAAGGTCAGCAACCGTCCTCGGATCCGGGGACGCAGCCCCCAGGCCCCAGGATCCTCCCTCCCCAACACGGCCCAGTCCTCCGGCCCCTGGAAATCCACGATGCGGGCTTTGGCCGCGGTATAAGCCGCCATGGTGCCGTGGCGGTCGAGGTGGTTGGGCGTGATATTGAGCACGGCGGCCACCTGAGGCGAGCGGGTCATCAATTCCAGTTGGAAACTGGAAAGTTCCATCACGGCCAGGTCGTCAGGCTGCATGGCGTCCACATCGGCGATGAGGGGGTTGCCGATGTTGCCGCCGACCCACACTTTGCGCCAGCGCCGGGGGAGGTCGGCGGCCTGCGCCTCATCATGGCTATACGAAATCCCCGCCACCTCCCCGGCCGCGCTGGCCGCCATGCGCCCCACCAGCGTCGTGGTCGTGGTCTTGCCCGCCGAGCCGGTGATGCCCACCACCGGGCAGGGCGCGGCCTCCAGGAAAATCTGCGCCTCGTTGCTCAACAGCACCCCCCGCCGCACAGCCTCCTGAATCAGCGGCAGCGTCAGCGGCACCCCACCCGAAGGGCAGACCAGGTCCACGCCCTCCAGTGCCTCCAGGGGGTGCCCCCCGACCACCCAGTGGATGGGCCAATCGGCCAGACGCTCGCGGGCGGCGGCCAGCGCCTCCTGGGGGCGGCGGTCGTTGAGCACCACCTCGGCCCCATGGCGCGCCAGGTAAGCCGCCAGGGCCGTCCCCTGCCGCCCTGCGCCGATGACCAGCACCCGCCGCCCATGCCAGGAAGTCATGCTCGCTCTCCTAAACCAACGCAATGGCCACCCCCGCCATGGCCGCCAGCAGGCTGATCAGCCAGAACCGTTGCACCACCTGGGTCTCGCTCCAGCCGGAAAGTTCGAAGTGATGGTGCAATGGGGACATCTTGAACAGCCGTTTGCCGCCCGTGGCCTTGAAGTAGGCCACCTGGAGCATCACGCTCACCGTCTCGCTCAAGGGGATCACGGCGATCAAGGGCAACAGCAGCCATTCCCCGGTCATCAGGGACACCACGCCCAAGGTCGCCCCCAGAGCCAGGGACCCTGTGTCGCCCATGAACAACTGAGCAGGGTGGACATTGAACCACAGGAAACCGAACAAGGCGCCCACCAGCGTAAAGCAAAAGCGCGCCAGGAAAATCTGTCCCTGCATCAGGGCGATGACGCCGTAAGCCGCAAACGCCGTGGCCGAGATCAGCCCCGCCAGCCCATCCAGCCCGTCGGTGAGGTTGATGGCGTTGGAGGTCGCCACGATGACGAACATGGCCACCAGGGGATACATCCAGCCCAGCCGGACGGGCGCGTCAATGCCGGGGACGAACAACTGGGGCGCTCGAAGCAGGTGCTGCAGGGCAAAGGCAACGGCCAGAGCCAGGCCCCATTGCAAGGCGAACTTGGTGCGGGCGCGCATCCCCAGGCCACGCCGCTTACCGCGAATGCCCTCCCAGTCGTCCACCGCACCCAGGAAGGCGTACCCCCACATCACCCCCAGAGGCAGCAACACCGAGCGCCCCAGCAGAGCCAAGCCCCAAATGCGGGTGGCGTGCAGGAACAGGGTGAACAGGGTCACCGGGAGGAGGAAGAGGAAGCCCCCCATGGTCGGCGTGCCGAATTTGGTAAAGTGCCGGTCCGGGCCGTCCACCCGGATGACTTTGCCGATGCGCCAGTGGCGCAGCAGGCGCAACAAGGGGTTGCCCCAGATCACGGTGACCACAAAGGACACCCCGGCCAGGGCCATGGTGAACAACGAGGGGTTGTTCATGCTTCTGCCTCCAACGCGGCCACCACGCGATCCAACCGCATCCCATGGGAGGCCTTGACCAGCACCACATCATCGGGCCGCAAGAGCGCTTTGAGCACCTCCACCGCCTCGTTGGCATCGGCGGTGGAATGTACGCGCCCGGTGGGCATACCCGCCCGCAACGCCGCCTGGGCGATCATTTGCGCCCGCGGCCCCACGGTGATGAGCACATCGGCCACCTCGGCCGCGCGGACGCCTACTTTCTCGTGGCCTTCGCGCTCGTAAGGGCCTAACTCCAGCATGTCGCCCAGCACCGCAATCCGGCGGCCCGGCAAGTCGACCAGCAGATTCAACGCCGCCAGAGTGGATTGCGGCGAGGCGTTGTAGGTATCGTCCAAAATCAAGGCGCCATTGGAAGCCCGCACAGCGATCAGACGCAACTGGGTGTGTCCCATGCGCAAACCTTCGACGATTTCCTGCCAGGTGAGGCCCTCCATCAACCCCACCGCCGCGGCGCGGAGGGCCGTATGCACCGAATGCCGGCCCAACAAGGGGGCCTTGACGGCGATGGTGTCGTCCCGGTAATGCAGGCGAAAGGCAATCCCCTCCAGGCCCAGGCCCTCGATTTCATCAGCCCACAGGTCGGCTCGCGGGTCCAGCCCATAGAAGAACACCCGGGCCTGGGTGCGCTCCGCCATCCATCGCACCCAGGGGTCGTCGTAATTGAGCACGGCCACACCTTCCGGCGCGGGAGGCAGCGCCTCGACCAATTCGGCCTTGCCGCGGGCGATGGTCTCCTGAGAGCCAGCGCGTTCAGCGTGCACCGTGCCGATGTTCGTCACCACACCCACCTGCGGCCGGGCGATGTCGCACAACAGGGCGATTTCGCCGGGAACATAGAACCCCATCTCCAACACGGCGCGCTGGTGCCCCTCGGTGAGCCGCAGCACGGTCAGCGGCAGGCCGATTTCGTTGTTCAGGTTGCCCAGATTCTTCAAGGTGCGATAGCGGCGCGAAAGCACCTGCGCCACCAACTCCTTCGTCGTGGATTTGCCCACGCTGCCGGTGATGCCGATCACCCGGAGATGAGGCAACTTGCGGCGCCAGAAGCGGGCCGCCTGCTGCAGGGCCTGCAGCGTATCCCCCACCCGGAGCAGGGCGGGAACCCGAAAGGCGGCCCAATCCTCCGGGGTCAGCGGCCGCCGCAAATCCAACACCGGATACCCCATCAGGTCCCGTTGCACCAGGGCAAAGGAAGCCCCCCGCTCGAAGGCGTCGGCCACAAAATCATGACCATCCATCCGTTGACCGGGCAGGGCCACGAACAGCGCCCCGGCCACCGCATGGCGCGAATCCACAACCACCTCGGGAATCGCCTGGGTGGCCTGGGGCCAGCGTTGCCCGGTCAGGGCCTCAACAAGATCGGCCAGGGTAAACATCGCCCGCTCCCTCAGGGTTGCCTTTGCACCAGGGTGTGCCGCACCTGATCCGGTGGGATGCCCAGAAAAACGGCCACTCGCTCCGCCACCTCTCGGAAGAGCGGTGCCACGACCCGAGAAGCCCAGTAGCCTTTGGGGGTTTCCAGCCACGCATACACCACCACCTGGGGGTCGTCGGCGGGGAGCCAGCCCACATAGGAGGCGTTGCTCAAATCGGGAGTATATCCCACGCCCTTCACGACCTTTTCCGCCGTGCCCGTCTTGCCGGCGATAGTGTATCCCGGCAGCCGCCCCTGCGCGGCCTCTCCGTCATCCCAAGGCACCAGCCACTGGCTCATCAAACGCGCCGTCTTCTCGGAGATCACCTGCCGCACCACTTCCGGGTCTCGGTGATACACATACCCATCCACCCGGATCTCCTGAACCACATAAGGCACCATCAGATACCCGCCGTTGGCAATGGCGGCGGCCGCCACGGCCATCTGCAAAGGGGTCACATCCACGGCCTGCCCAAAGCCCTGCCGCACCCAGTCGCTGTGGGACCACTGGGCCACGCCGGGGCGTGGCAGGAAGCCGGGGTTTTCGCCTGCCAGGTCGATGCCGGTGTACTGACCGATGCCGAAGGCCTGCAGGTAGGAATAGAAAGCATTCTCCGAAGGAAACTGCTTGGCCACCCAGGCCAGGCAGGTGTTCAACGAGTACTGCAAACAGGCCTGCATGGTCACCTGCCCATGCCCTTTCCGGTCCCAGTTGTACACCGGGGGGCCGTTGAAGGCGCTCTCGATGCCCACATCGTTGTACACGGTGGTCTTGTCCACCACTCCGGCGTCCAGGGCCGCCGCCATGACCAACACCTTGAACACCGAGCCCGGCTCGTAAGGGCTGTCGATGGCCCGGTTGAAGCCACCGTGAGGCTGCATGGCGTAGTCCACCGTCTCGTCATAGTCGCTCAGATTGGGACGGGGCGAACCGGCCATGACCAGCACCGCGCCGGTGTGCACATCCAACACCACCACCGCACCGCCCGCGGCGTTCTGTTCATGCACATAGCGATCCAGCAGCCACTCCACCTCGGCCTGCAAGGCGCGGTGAATGGTCAACACCAGGGACCGCTCGTGGGGTTGCCAGTCCATGGTCTCGGCCAGGGAAGGGTCCACCGGGAAGGAGCGCACCCGCTCCGCGGGAGCCAGCAGGGCATCGTAGCGCTGTTCCACGCCCAGCGTCCCCCGCTGGTCGGCGGCCTGCACAAAGCCCAGCACATTGGACGCCAGCGACCCTTCCGGGTAGTCCCGCACCGGCACATCAGTGAGCGAAAACCAGGGAATATCCTTGAAAGCCGCGCGCAACTTATTGGCCTGCTCTTCCGGGACATCCATGGCCAGCAGCACCCAGACGGCACCGCTCGCCCGCTGGAATTTCTGCAGCACCTCCTCGGGGGTAAGGCCCAGCCTGGGAGCCACATCCCTGGCAAAACTGGCCTTGTCGGGGATGCGCGTCTGGTCGACGCTTACCTCGTGGCGCAGGCGGATCCCGGCCAGCACATTGCCGTCGGCGTCCAAAATCAGCCCCCGCGGTTCGGCGCCCTGATAGGTCACCCGCTTCTGTTCGGCCATCTCGAGCAAAGTCTCTCGCGTGGGGCCCAGCAACAGCAACACCACCCGCAGCACGATAGCCAGCGCCAACAAACCCACCGCCAGAGCCATCAACCCCAGGCGACGGGGAAAGCGGCGCTCGAATGAGGCTTCTTCCTGGGACGCTGCCCCGGTGGGCATTTCCCACGGCGTGTTCACGGCTCAGCCTCCAGGGAGCAACAAGGTATCCAACAACCACTCCAAAAGCGATTCCCGGTATTCCGGGCGCGTCCACTCGGGGGCAGACGCTCTGACCGAAACGGATTGGGGAGGATGGCCCTCTTCCAACCCTCCGGGCACGGGCACGAACTCGATATCGGCCGGCGTCACCTCCTGCAAACCGGCCTTTTGCGCCTCACGATAAATGCGGTCCCACGAGGCCTCCCGCGCAATCTGGGTGCGCAACACGGCAATCTGCACCTCCAGCCGGTTCATCACCATGAGCATGCTGATCGTGGCCCTTTGGGCGATCAACCGCCGATTGC
The DNA here is from genome assembly GCA_011176535.1 of Anaerolineae bacterium. Taxonomy (NCBI): domain Bacteria; kingdom Bacillati; phylum Chloroflexota; class Anaerolineae; species Anaerolineae bacterium. The sequence goes on from DUEP01000014.1 coordinate 7,285, forward strand.
TGAGGTGCAGATCGATGGCCGTGACCAGGCCGATCAAGACCACCACCAGCACCGCCGTCCCCCACACACGGCGCCGACGCAGCCAGGGGCGTTCGCGAAAGGCTTGTTGCAGGCGCTGCATGACCGCTCCTTGTGGGAAAGCCTCACGCTTTCCCGGTGCAACTCTTGTGCCGGGGGCTACACCTTCTCGGCCACCCGCATCCGGGCGCTGCGGGCCCGGGAGTTGCGCGCCACCTCCTCTTCATCCGCCTTGATGGGAAAGGGGCGCAGCAGGCGCAAGGTAGCCCGATGGCCGCAGGTGCACACCGGCTGTTCGGGCGGGCACAGGCAATCCCGGCTTTCGCGGCGCATGAACTGCTTGACGATGCGGTCCTCCAATGAGTGGAAGGCGATCACCACCAGCCGGCCGCCGGGGCGCAAGATCCCCACCGCCTGGGGAAGCACCTGCTCCACATGCTCCAACTCGCGATTGACGGCGATACGGAGCGCCTGAAAGGTGCGCGTCGCCGGGTGCATTCCTCGCCGTCCGGAGGAGGTCACCCGGGCTACGATCTCGGCCAACTGTCCGGTCGTCCTGATGGGCCGGTGTGCCACAATGGCCCTGGCCACCCGTCGGGCCCGCCGCTCTTCGCCGTAGCGCCACAGAAGATCGGCCAAGGCCTCCTCGGAGAGGGTGTTGACCAAATCCGCGGCTGTCAAGGGCTGTTCCGGGTCAAAACGCATGTCCAGCGGTGCGTCAAAACGGAAAGAAAACCCCCGCTCCGGGGTATCCAGTTGCATGGAAGACACCCCCAAATCGAGCAGAACGCCATCCACCGGCGGCCAGCCCAGAGCGCGCCACTGCGCCAAAAGCGTGGTGTACGAAGCCTTGCGGAGCACCACCCGGTCCCCAAAACGCGCCAGGCGTTCCCGAGCCAGCGCCAGGGCTTGGGGGTCCACATCCAGGCCCAATAGATGTCCATCGGGGCTGCTGGCCTCCAGCACGCCTTCCGCATGCCCACCGGCGCCCACGGTGCCGTCCACATACCACCCCCCAGGACGCGGTTGCAGGGCTTCTAACACCCTTTGGTAAAGTACCGGCAGGTGAGGAGGACCATCCATCAGGCCCCAGCCTGCTCATCCACCACGGGGGAAAGGTCCAGCGCGGCGAAACGCTCGGCATTGGCCTCCGGATCCTCCAAAAGGTCCACTTGCCGCTCCCAGGCCTCCGCCGCCCAAATCTCAAAGTAATCCCCCACACCGACCAAGACCACTTCGCCGTTCAACTCCGCCGCCTCTCGGAGATAGGGCGGAATGAGGATCCGTCCGGAGCGATCCAACTCCACCTCGGCGGCAGCCGACAGGATGAGGCGGCGCAACAGACGCGCCTTTGGGTCGGTAATGCTCAGGCGGTTCACCCGCTGGTACAGCACCTGGAACACCGCCGGCGGCAACACCATCAAGTTACCGTCAAAGCCCTGCACCACATAGGCCCCTTCGCCTAACGCCTCGCGAAAACGGGCGGGGATGGTCAGGCGGCCTTTGGCATCCAGGGAATGCTGATACCGACCCAAGAACATATGTTCTTTGCCTCCGTTAAAGGCAGAAACGCCGGAGCGCCCCGGCGTCCCACTTTGCGCCACATTCTCCCACGACTACCCACAGTATATACGAAATCCACCGAAAACGCAAGGGGCAGTTCCATCCCTCCCACCCTGAGTTTTTTGAAACGCCAGCCCGCGCAGGGTTCCCTTACCTCCTCCTGGCCCTCTTTTCTCCAGGGGGAGGAGGAAAGCGGTACGGAGGGCCGCCGGAGGAGAAGTGGAGGTTGAGGCTCCGGCCCGAAAGGCCTCCCCAGGGGACAAAACAAACCCCCAGAGGCGCAGCCCCTGGGGGTTAGCGGTCGAAACGCAACGCGCCTTAGGCCAACTTCACCTTAGCGCCAGCCTCTTCCAACACCTTCTTGGCCTCTTCGGCCGTCTCCTTGCTCACCTGCTCGAGCAACTTGTACCCCGGGGTCTCGGCGGCCTCCTTGGCCTCCTTCAGGCCCATCTGGGTCAGTTTGCGGATGGCCTTGATGACCTCAATCTTCTTCGGGCCGACATCCTCGATGATCACATCGAATTCGGTCTTTTCCTCAGCCTGAGCGGCCTCGCCGCCAACAGCGCCGGGCATCGCGGCCGCCACGGCCACGGGAGCCGCTGCAGACACGCCCCACTTGTCCTCAAGCATCTTCACCAACTCGGCAGCCTCCATCACGGTCAGGCTGCTCAGTTCTTCCACCAGTTTTTCCAGGTCAGCCATGGTACAAAAACCTCCTTCACAGAACTTGGGTTGTATTCATCCTACAAAGCGAACCGTTGTGCCTCAGGCCGCCGCGGGCGCCTCTTGCTCGGCATGTGCCTTGATAACCGCGGCCACCTGGCGGGCCGGCTCGGCCAGCAAGCGGGCCAACTGGGAAGCCGGCGCCATGATGGTGCCCAGCAACTGCGCACGCATCACCGGCAACGGCGGCAAGGTGGCCAACCGCTTCACCTGCTCGGCCGTCATCAATTCCTGGCCCAGGAAGCCCACCTTAATTTGCACTTGCTCGTAGTCCTTGGCAAAATCCACGATGGCTTTTGCCACCGCCGGCGGGTCTTCCATGGCAAACGCCACCGCCGTACTGCCGCGCAACGCTTCCTCCGGAATGGGGAAACCCACCTCGCGCAAAGCGATTTTCAACAAGGTGTTCTTGGCCACCATGAACTTTCCGCCCGCCTCACGAATCTTCCCGCGCAACTCCTCCATGGCGGGCACGGAAAGGCCGGTATAGGTGGTGATCACCACCGCCTGGCTCTGCGTGAGCAGTTCGGTGTACTGGGCCACAAATTCCCGTTTACGTTCCTTGGTCAGGGCCAAAGCGCTCTCACCTCCTTTCGTTTTCAGGATAAGGCTCAAAACCAGCGAGCCATAAAAAAACGCGCCTTTACCGACCTACCGAGGCAAAGACGCGCATCATCCCTCATCAGGATGTCACCCATCTTCACCTCGGCAGGGTATTTAAGCCTTGTGGCACCTGCCTTCTTCGGCGAAGGGATGCGTATTATACCGCAAAAGGGCTCCAGCGGGCTACTCTTTCACCTCCAACGCCAGCGCCTGGGCGGGGTCCACCTTGACGCCGGGGCCCATGGTGGGGGTCAGGGTCAGCCGCTTCACATAGGCGCCCTTGGCCGCCGCGGGCCGGGCCTTCTTCACCGCGTCCATCAGCACGGCCAGGTTCTCCAGCAACTGCTGATCGCTGAAGGAAACCTTGCCGATGGGCACATGGAGGTTGGCCGTACGGTCCACCCGGAACTCCACACGCCCGGCCTTGGCCTCCTTGACCACCCGCGGAATGTCCTCCGCGGGCACCACCGTACCCGCCTTGGGGTTAGGCATCAACCCCCGGGGGCCGAGGACCCGCCCCAAGCGGCCCACCTTGCTCATCATATCCGGGGTGGCGATGACCACATCAAAGTCCAGCCAGCCGTCCTGAATCTTCTTGATCCAGGAATCGTCATCGGCCACATAGTCGGCGCCCGCTTCTTCGGCCAGGCGCGCGCCCTCGCCCTGGGCGAAGACCAGCACTTTGATTTCCTTCCCCAAGCCGTGGGGCAGCACCACCGTGCCGCGCACCATCTGATCCGCATGCCGCGGATCCACGCCCAGGCGCATATGCGCCTCCACCGTGGCGTCGAAGTTGGCGTAGGAGGTCTCCTTGACCAGGCGAATGGCTTCTTCAGGAGAATACAGGCGATTGCGGTCCACTTTGGCCGCGGCCTCTCGGTACTTCTTTCCTCGTTTCGGCATCGTTCCTCTCCTTGTGGTTCAAGCGGGCGGCGTCTCGCCCTCCCACCGGGATTAGTCAACCACCTCGATACCCATGTTGCGGGCCGTACCCTCAATCATGCGCATGGCCGCCTCGATGTCATGGGCGTTCAGGTCCTTCATCTTGATTTCCGCGATCTCACGGATCTGCGCCCGGGTCACCTTGCCCACCTTCTCGCGGTTGGGGGCCGAGGAGCCCTTCTCAATGCCCGCCGCCTTTTTCAACAGGAAGGACGCCGGCGGGCTCTTCAACTTGAAGGTAAAGGACCCGTCGGTGTAAATCGAAATCTCCACCGGAATGATCTGCCCCGGCTGGTCCTTGGTGCGGGCATTGTATTCCTTGCAAAAGGCCATCAAATTCACCCCATGAGGGGCCAACGCCGGACCAACAGGGGGCGCCGGACTGGCCTTTCCGGCCTCCAACTCCAACTTGACCACTGCTTTCAATTTCTTCGCCATACGACTTCTCCTTGTTGGGTGGTTTTAGCGGGCTTCAAGCCCTCCCACGCTACTGGGCCACGCTAAATCTTCTCAACCTGCAAAAAGTCCAACTCGACTGGGGTTTCCCGGCCAAAGAAGTTGACCAGCACGCGCACCTTGCCCCGCTCCATATCCACTTCCGCCACCGTGCCGCGGAAGTCGTTGAACGGGCCTTCGATAATGCGCACCCGGTCCCCCTCGCGAAAGGTCACACGAACCCGCGGCGTCTCCACTTCCATGCGCTTGAGAATCTGGGCCACCTCTTCGGGGCGCAGGGGCGTGGGTTTGTTGCCCATCCCCACAAAGCCCGTCACGCCGGGGGTGTTACGCACCACATACCACGACTCTTCGGTCATGATCATGTTGACCAGAATATAGCCGGGAAAAATCCGTCGCTCCACGACGCGCCGTTTGCCCTCTTTGATTTCCACCTCTTCTTCCGTGGGGACGATGACCTCAAAAATTTTGTCTTTCATCCCCATGGATTCGATCCGCTGCTCCAGATTGTGCTTGACCTTATTCTCATGTCCGGAATAACAGTGCACCACATACCAGGCACGGCCATCGTCCGGCTCGGCCTCTTCCTCATCCCCGGCCGGGGGGGCAGGCTGCACGCCCTCTTTCCCCTCCGCAAGAGGGGCTGCCACCTCCGTCGTTTCATCCTCCGACGCAGGGGCGACCACCCCTTCCGGCTGGGTCTCTTCTGCTCGCTCTTCATGCCCTTCAACCACGGGCTGCTCTTCCCAAATCGCCATCATGCCAACCTCACTGACCGCCAAACGCGTCAACGCGTACGCGGGTTAGGAGAACAAGCCAAACAACAACGCAAACAGTTTATTGAACAACCAGTCCATGAAACCCAAAAAGGCGCTCATCGCAAAGGTCACCAACAAGACCACCTTAGTCAGTTGGATGGCCTCCTCGCGGGTGGGCCAGGTCACTTTCCGCAATTCGCCGCGCGTCTCCCTGATCCAGCGCTGAATCGCTTTGGGATGCTTACGCGCCGGGGCCTTGGCTGTGCTTTTTGCAGTTTTTGCCGAGGCGCTCTTCTTGGGCTTCTTTTCCGCGCGCGCCTCCTTTTTCGGCGTCACCGCAGCCGACGCACCACCTTTGGTTTTCCGAGAGCGTTTCTTTGCCACCAGGCTTCTCCTTGACAGCAGGGCTCCAACACCATCAACGCCGCCCGTACAGCGGCGTTGATGGTTCTGCAGGCCAGGAGGGACTCGAACCCCCAACCGCCGGTTTTGGAGACCGGTGCTCTGCCAAATTGAGCTACTGGCCTGTGGGGAGGCCCGTCCAAGACGGACCCAGCTCACTTATTTGGTTTCGCGGTGCAGCGTATGCCGACGACACCGCGGACAGTACTTCCGCAACTCCAACCGTTGCGGGTCATTGCGCCGGTTCTTCTCCGAAGTGTAATTCCGCTCCCGGCACTCTGTACACGCCAAAGTGATGATAATCCGCACACCCTTCTTCTTGGCCATAGTTCACCAACTCACTCAATGATCTCGGTGACCACACCAGCGCCAACCGTCAAACCGCCTTCTCGAATGGCAAACTTGCTCCCTTGCTCCAACGCCACCGGCTTCAACAACTCCACCGTCAGGTTCACATTGTCCCCAGGCATCACCATCTCCACCCCTTCTGGCAGCGTGATCGTCCCCGTCACATCCGTCGTCCGAATGTAGAACTGCGGCCGATATCCGCTGAAGAATGGCTTGTGCCGCCCACCTTCATCCTTCTTCAACACATACACTTCCGCCTTGAACTTCGTGTGCGGCTTGATGCTCCCAGGTGCCGCCACTACCATCCCGCGCTCCACCTCGTCCCGGTTGATCCCGCGCAACAGCAACCCCACATTGTCGCCCGCGATCCCTTCGTCCAACTGCTTGTGGAACATCTCCACCCCCGTCACCACCGTGCTCAGCGGCTTGTCCCGCAGCCCCACAATCTCCACCGCTTCCCCAACCTTGATCTTCCCGCGCTCAATCCGGCCCGTCACCACCGTGCCGCGCCCTTTGATGCTGAACACATCCTCAATCGGCATCATGAACGGCTTCTCGACCTCGCGCACCGGCTCCGGAATGTACTCGTCCAGCACCCGCAGCAATTCCCCAATCGGCTGGTACTCCGGCGCGTTCGGGTCCTTGCTCTCGCTCTGCAACGCCTGCAACGCACTCCCCTTCACAATCGGCGTCTCATCCCCAGGATACCCGTACTCCGTCAGCAACTCCCGGACCTCCAACTCCACCAACTCCAACAACTCCGGATCATCCATCATGTCCACTTTGTTCAAGAACACCACAATCGCCGGCACTTCCACCTGCCGCGCCAGCAAAATGTGCTCCCGCGTCTGCGGCATCGGCCCGTCCGGCGCCGCCACCACCAGAATCGCGCCATCCACCTGCGCTGCGCCCGTGATCATGTTCTTAATGTAGTCCCGGTGACCCGGCATGTCCACATGTGCGTAGTGCCGCTTCGGTGTCTCGTACTCCACATGCGCAATGTTGATCGTGATCCCACGCTGCCGCTCCTCGGGCGCCTTGTCGATCTCCTCGAACGGCGTGAACTGGCCCCACCCCTGCAGGGCGCAGTACTTCGTGATGGCCGCCGTCAGGGTCGTCTTCCCGTGGTCGATGTGCCCCATCGTCCCCACGTTCATGTGCGGCTTCGTGCGCTCAAATTTCTGCTTAGCCATCCGTGCCCTCTCCTTTTTCGCAAAATTGCTGTTGTTTTCCAGAGAAACTCAAACAAACTTTCCCCTGACAGAGCACCCTCCGCCTGGGAAGAAATTTTTTTCAGAGCCCTCGACGGGACTTGAACCCGTGACCACACCCTTACCAAGGGTGTGCTCTACCGCCTGAGCTACGAGGGCTTTGAGGTGGGCAGGGAGGGATTCGAACCCCCGTAGGCATACGCCAGCTGATTTACAGTCAGCCCCCTTTGGCCACTTGGGTACCTGCCCACTTTGCGAGCCGTTACCGACTCGTCACCACGCCCCTCTCCTTAGGGCCCGCTCACCAGTCGGTAACCAAGCCGACGACGGGACTTGAACCCGTAACCAACCGCTTACAAGGCGGCCGCTCTGCCGATTGAGCTACGTCGGCGACCAAGCGCGGCCATTATACCAAATTCGCCGTTGGTCAGCAAGGTTCCAGCGGCGCTGAAGTTTATCAAACTTCGCCCCGCTCGTCAATGCCTGAAGCGGGATTGCCCCCGGTAAACCCCCGCGCCTGCCACACAAAATACAGCGCTACCGAGCCTGCTACGGCGGCGTTCAACGAAGCCACCCGCCCCTGCATCGGCAGGCGGAGCAACACATCACAGGTTTCTCGGGTCAGGCGGCGCAATCCCTCGCCTTCGCTACCCACCACTAAGGCCAAGGGGGCATCCAACCGCACCCGCTCCAAGGGCTCGGCCTCCGGGCCGCCCTCCAGCCCTACCACCCACACCCCGCGTTCCTGCAACGCGCGGATGCCTTGCGCCAGATTCATCTGCCCGATGAGCAAATGCTCGCTGGCCCCGGAAGAGGCCCGCACCACCGCCGGCGTCACGGTGACCGTGCGTCGCCGGGGCAATAACACGCCATGCACCCCCACGGCCTCGGCCGTGCGCAACAAACTGGCCAGGTTCTGGGGGTCCTGCAAGGTGTCCAGCAACAAGAACAGCGGCGGCGCCGGTCCTTTCTCGGCTCGCTGCCACATCTGCTCCAAATCGGCGTAGGGATAACCGCTGGCTTCCAGGGCCACCCCCTGATGGTTGGCCGGAACCACGGCGTCCAGCATCTTGCGGGGCACCTGCTCCACCGGCACCCCGTAAGCCTCGGCCAGACGCAGGACATCCCCTAAGCGGCCTTTGAAGCGAACTCCTTCGGCCACCCGCAGGCGGAAGAAATGTCGCCGTCCGGCTCGCAGGGCCTCGTAAACCGGATTGCGTCCATAAAGCCACTCACGCGGCATCAGGCCCTCCTAACTCATCACCAGGCTCAGCCAGACCAACAACCCAAAGCCCGCCATCAGCACGCCTGCCACCCGGTTCACCCAGACCAAAGTGCGCACATCCAGCCGCGCCCGCCATCCGCCCACCACCAGGGTGAGGCCCACCCACCACAACCAGGCGCCCACCAATACCCCCCACACCAGGGAAACCGAAGCCGAAAGCCGCAGGGCCGAAAAGATGCCCAGGAAGGCCACCGCGGTCATGGGGTTGGAGAGCGCCAGCGCCAGCGTGGAGAGAAAGGCCCCCAACAACCCCCGCGCCGTGCGGCGTTTCGCCGTCCAGAGCACTGGCCCCTCCAAACGCGTGCGCCAGAGCCGCCAGCCCACAAAAACCAACAGCAGACCGCCCAACAAGCGAAACGCCGTTTGATACCGCACCAGTTCTCCGGAGACCACTCCTGCGCCTAAACTAGCCACGGCACCATAAAAAGCGTCCCCCAGGGCCGCGCCCAACCCGGCCGCCAGCCCATACCAGCAGCCTTGCGTCAGCGTATACCGCACACACCACAGGGCCAATGGCCCCAACGGTGCAGCGACCAGCACACCCACCAGAATGCCTTGCAGAAAAAGATACACCCTCAGCACACCCAAACGCTCCCTATACAGGCCAAGATAACCTCAAACCATGCGCAACAAAAAGGCCAAGGGCGCCTCAGCGCCCTCGCCTGTCGTTCCAGAGGGGCCCCAGGTTATCTGGCCCAACGCCAGGTCGTTCCCTGGGGACTGTCTTCCAGTTGCACGCCCAGTTCGGCCAGGCGATCCCGGATACGGTCCGCCAGTTCCCACTGCTTTGCCTGGCGCAAAGCGCTGCGCACCTCGACCAGGAGGGTGATAAAAGGCTCAGCCTCGGCCCCACCGCCCTGACGCGGCGCTTCGGGCCGCAACCCCAGCACCTCCATCAATGCCCGCAACATGCTTTGAGCCGGGTGCAACTGGGCCTGGGTGGCCCCAGCGTCACGGGCCTGGTTGATGACGCGCACCAACTCAAAGAGATGCCCTAAGGCGCCCGCGGTGTTGAAATCGTCGTCCATGGCGGCCTCAAAGCCTTGCCGCGTGGCCTGGGTCTGCGCCTCTAACGAGGCCAACACCTCCCGCGGCGCGCCGGCCGCGTTGGGATACGCCGGGCGCAACCCGCCGCGCAACCGCTCCAGGGCTTTTTCGGCCTGCTCGATCACCTGGTCGTTGAAGGTGAGCGGCCGACGGTAGCCCGAATTCAGCACCATCATCCGCAGCACATCAGCCTCGTGCTCTTTCAGAAAGGCCTCGATGGTGACCAGGTTACCCAAGGATTTGGACATCTTTTCCCCGGCCATCTGGAGCATCCCGTTGTGCATCCAGTACCGGGCGAAAGGCTTTTTGCCTGTGTAGCATTCGCTCTGGACGATTTCGTTCTCGTGGTGCGGAAAGACCAAATCATTGCCGCCGCCGTGGATGTCGATTTGCTCCCCCAGATGATGCAAGTTCATGGCCGTGCATTCGATGTGCCAGCCGGGGCGCCCTTTGCCCCAGGGGCTCTCCCAGGCTGGTTCGCCGGGCTTGGCGGCCTTCCACAAGGCGAAATCCATGGGGTGCTCTTTCCGCTCGTCCACCTCAATCCGCACCCCGGTCTGCATCTCCTCCAGCCTTCGGCCGGAAAGTTTCCCATAATCGGGCACTTTCGTCACGCGGAAGTACACATCACCGTCCACCGGGTAGGCGTACCCCTTCTCTTCCAATCCCTTGACGATGCGAATGATCCAGTCGATCTCCTGGGTGACCCGGGGCTTCACCGTGGGAGGAAGCACATTCAAATCCCGCAAATGCTGCTCAAACTCTGCGATGTACCTTTCGGCCAACACAAAGGGGTCCACCCCTTCTTCACGCGCCCGTTTGATGATTTTGTCGTCCACATCGGTGTAATTCATCACATGGCGCACCTTATAACCTTTGTATTCCAGGTAACGCCGAATGATGTCAAACACCAGGACGGACATGGCGTGGCCCACATGGGCCTTGTCATAGACCGTAGGCCCGCACACATACATGCGGACTTCGCCGGGGACCAGGGTTTCAAAAGGTTCCTTTTTCCGCGTCAACGCGTTGTAGACCATCAAAGCCATACACGACCTCCAGAAAACCGCCTTCGGGACCCCTGAGGGGCTGACCGACCCCGAGAGTGAGGGCCCACACCCCAAAAGTCCGGGCACTAACGGTGTTCCTCTTTGGGACGGGCAAACAACATCCGGCCAGCCGCCGTCTGCAGGGCCTTGGTCACCACCACCTCGATCTCCTGCCCGATATAAGGTTCGCCCTGTTCCACCACGATCATGGTGCCGTCTTCCAGATAGGCCACGCCCTGATCCGGTTCCTTCCCCGGCTGGATGACCTCGACCGTCAAACTTTCGCCGGGGAGGTAAACCGCCTTGACCGCGTTGGCCAGTTCGTTGATGTTCAACACCTGAACGCCCTGCAACTCGGCAATGCGGTTGAGATTGTAATCGTTGGTCAACACGGCGGCCTTCAACTGTCGGGCCAGGATGAGCAACTTGTCGTCCACATCCCGCACATCGCGCACATCCATGTCGGTGATGCGTACCGGGATGTTGGGGTCCTGCATCAGTTCGTTGAGGATATCCATGCCGCGCCGACCGCGCTGGCGGCGCAGGGGGTCCGGCGAATCGGCAATGTGCTGCAACTCCTGCAGCACGAAGCGCGGGATGACCAACACTCCCGAAAGGAAGCCGGTGCGGGCGATGTCGGCCACCCGACCGTCGATGATGACGCTGGTGTCCAGCAAAATCATCCGCTGGCCGCCTTCGCCGGCCGCCTCGCTCTCAGGTCGCACCACCCAGCGAATGACCCAAAACAGGTCATTTTGGCGCATGACGAACACCGCCACCCCCAGATAGGCAAACACCACGGCGACCACGAAAGGCAACCAGTTGCTGAAAGGCGCCGGCAACCGTGACAGGGGGAAGGAGACCAGGATGGCGATGAACAGCCCCACGGCCAAACCAGACAGCCCGGCAAAAAGGGTCTGCGGCGAAAGGCGCCCCAACCAACGCCGAGCCCACCCTAACGGGCGAGTGGTGAAATAAGGTGTCATGATCAAACCAAACAAAGCGCCCAGCAGGGCAAACAAAATGGCATAAGTGACCTTGTCTCCCCCGATCAAATGGCCCAAACGAATGCCGCCATACACACCGGCCACACCGAAACCTACGAAGCCCAAAAGACGAAAGATAAATTCAACACTCATACCCCTGCTCCGGATAAATCCTGATAAATCCGAACACGATCGCGCCGCCCCGAAAGCCGTTTCCCTTCCCCCATGGCCTTTGAGCGGCCTCACAGCGAGCGAAATAATGAGAAAAATGAAGGCCCGCCGTCGCGCCAATCATAGCATGGAGACCAGGGAAAGTCAACGGCGACTACCTGAAGTCAGGATATGAGTTGGAACACCTTATGGGAGGTGCGGCAACCTGCAAGAAGCCATACACCTTATATCATTGCGAGGCCCGAAGCATTCCCCTCGCCAGCGTGGGGAATGGACAAGGTCTTTCGCTCGCCGACGAGGAGATGGCTTCGGCCCCTTACGGGGCCTCGCCATGACAGGACGGCCGACTCTTGTACCTTGTCCGAACTCACATCCGAACCTCAAGACTACCGCTTGCGCCAAAGGCTGAGGCCAAACAACGCCGTGCTGAGCAGCACAATCGCCGCGCCGGAAGGCAAATTCCACAGCGCCGAGAGCCACAACCCGGCCACCACACTCAACACGCTCATCCCCACCGCCAGGGCCATCATCACGGCGAAATCGCGCGTCCAGCGATAGGCGGCAGCGGCCGGGGTCACCAAAAGGGCCGAGACCAGCACGATCCCCACCACCTTGATCGCAGCCACTACCGTGAGGGCGATCAGGGTGAGCATCAGGTAGTACAACGGCCCCTCCGGGATTCCGGCCACCCGCGCCCCTTCGGGATCAAAAGTGATAAACAGGAACTCTTTGTAGAACAGCGTCACGGCCAACACCACCAACACCCCTACGCCGACCACCACCCATAAGTCACTGGCCCGGATGGCCAAAATGCTCCCGAAAAGATAAGCCATCAAGTCCTGCTCATACCCTCGCCGGAGGGAAAACAGCAACACGCCAAAGGCCATCGAGGCGGCGAAGAAAATCCCCACCGCGGTATCTTCCTTGAGCGCCCCCTTGCGGGAAACCGCCCCAATGCCCCACGCCACCAACACACAGAACCCAATGGCGGCTACCAGAGGGTGAATGCCCAGCCAAAGGCCCAGAGCCACCCCGCCCAAAGCCGCATGAGCCACGCCGGTGCCGATGAAGGACATCCCCCGCAACACCACATACACTCCCATCAACGCCGCCATCACCCCCACGAGGACTCCGCCGAACAGCGCCCGTTGCATGAACGCATAGTGCCACAACGCCATCCTACCCCTCCTCAAAGATCAGCACTCGTCTCCCCGGCCACGCCGGAGGTCGGGCTGCTTGACCACCATGTGGGGCACATGCCCATGGTGGAAGAAAACCACCTCGCAGCCGTAAGCCTCGGCCAGGGTGGTGTCGGTCAGCACCACTTCAGGTCGATCGTGGGCCACCACCCTCCGGTTGATGCACGCCACGATATCCACATATTGCGCCACCACCCCCACATCATGGGAGACCAGCAACACCGTGATCCCTTGCCGGTTCAAGCGCCACAACAACGCGTAAAGACTCTCGCTGGCTGCGGCATCCACGCCGGCCGTGGGCTCATCCAACAGCAGCAAATCGGGGCGGTTGACCAGCGCCCGCGCCAGGAATACCCGCTGCCGTTGTCCGCCCGAAAGGTCGCTCAACGGGCGATGGAACAATTCCGGGATACCCACCTCAGCCAGGGCCTCCTCCACGGCCAACCTGTCCGCCTTTCCGGGGCGGCGGAACAACCCCAGCCGGCCATACCGTCCCATGAGCACCACATCCCTCACCCGCAGCGGGAAACGCAAATCCACCTGCTGCACCTGCGGCACATAGCCGATGCGCGTGCGCAGGCGGCCCAACTGCTGAGGCGGCCGGCCAAATACCTCCACCTCGCCAGCCGAGGGGGAGACCAGGCCCAAAATCACCCGCAACAGAGTAGTCTTCCCCGCCCCGTTGGGGCCGATGAGGGCGACGAACGCCTCTTCCGGCACCTCCAGCGAGGCTTTCTCCAGGGCCACGATGTGACCGTAAGTCACCGTCACCTCGTGCACCCGAACGACCAACGGCTTTTCGCTCACGGTTCGCGCTCCAATCCACGCTGGAATTGCGCCAGGTTCCAACGCATCAGGTCCAGGTAATGCACTCGGGGCGGCACACCCCCGAGGGGGTCCAGGGGCAACAACCGGGCCCCGGTCTCGGCGGCAATGGTCTCCGCCGCCTGAGGGGGGAATTGCGTGCGGGTAAACACCGCCCTGGCGCCGGTGCGTCGGACGGTCTCCACCACCTGGGCGATGTATTCCGGCGAAGGCTCCTTGCCCGGGTACGGCTCCACATAAGCCGCGGCGGTCAGGCCGTAATCCGCCAAAAAGTAGTCCCAGGCCGGGTAAATGATCACCTGACGGGTGCGAAAGTGCGCCACCGCCTCCTCGATTTCGGCATCCAGAGCCTTCAATTCGTCCAGATAGCGCGCGGCGTTGGCCCGGTAGATGCGCTCGCCGTCCGGATCAACCTCGATGAGAGCGTCCCGAATGCGCTCCACATACACCATGGCCCGCTTGGGGCTCAGCCAGAGATGGGGGTTGACGTGTTCCGTGTCGCCCTCCGGGCGCAGGATCATCCCCTGGCTCAGGGGCACCACCTTGAGATCCGGGTTTTGGGCCGCCTCGATCACCTGGGGGGCCCAGAATTCCAATCCAGCGCCGTTGAGCACCAGCAGCCGCGCCCGGCTGAGGGCCACCATCTGCGCCGCGGTGGGCTCGTAGAGATGGGGATTGCTGCCCGGTGGGATCATGGTCACCACCTCCACCCGCTCCCCGCCCACTTGGGCGACGAAATCGGCCAGGGGCGGGATGCTGGCGACCACGGTGATGCGCTCCTGGGGCGGCGCAGCCCCTCCCGCGGTGCACCCCACAAGCGCCAGAGACCACATCAAAGCCAACAACAATTGGCGTACCCGGCGTTTCATCATGGCACCTCCTGGAGATTTTGCTGGCATTCAGGGCAAAGGCCAAAGAACTGCAACCAGTGGCTCTCCAGCCGAAAGCCGCTCTGACGGGCCACCTCAGCCATCAAGGCGCTGATATCATCGCCTTTGAAAAAGTACACCCGTCCACAAACGGAGCACAGGGCCAGATGGACATGGCCTTCGGGGACGGCCACATAAGCACCACACCCATCCGGGCGGTGCACCCGTTGCACCAAGCCCACTTCGGTCAGTTTGTCCAGCGTGCGGTACACCGTCACCAGGCCCAACCGGGGATAGTAAGCCCGCGCCTGCTGAAAGACCTCCATCACTTCCAGGACCCGGTCCGACGCGGCCAGCACTCGGGTGACGGCCTCACGGGGCAAGGTGCGGCGATAGCCCTGGGCCTGCAACCGAGCCCACCATTGCTCCAGGCGCTCCTGCACCTCTGGAACGGCCTTCGAGGTCATGGGACACTCCGCGGATAACTGAAAACGGTTTTCATTTTCGCCCCCCTGATTATACCAACCCGCCGTGTTGTGTCAAGGGTCGTTTTCCTCTGGGCACAAGCAAATGTCGAAGAAGCGCTCAAAGGAACTCACCCCTCCCCCGCCGCTTGCGGAGGCTGTCCTGAGTATCCACGAAGAACAAGCCGATGCCAGGAGGTAGGGAGAGCTCTCTCCCCACAGGTGCCTCTCTTCAACATTTGCGTGCATCCTCCCCCCCGAAGGTCACCGGGAGTCGGGCAACAGCCAGCGGGTCAGGTCAGGCGTGGCCTCCAGGAGGAGATCGGCTCCAGCCCGGCGCAATTCCTCTTCTTCGCCAAAACCGCACAACACCCCCACCGTTTGCGCGCCTGCGGCCCTCCCGGCCGCGATGTCCACCACGGTATCCCCCACCATCACCCCCGCCGCTGGGGGGATGCCCATTCGCTCCGCCGCCCAGAGCACAGGGTCCGGGAAGGGCTTGGTGTGCTCACAGGTCTGCGCCGTGGCGACGCAGCAAAAGAAGCCCTGCAGGTCAAAGGCCTCCAGGAAGGCCAGGGTAGAAGCCTCCGGACGCGCGCTCACCACGGCCAGGGGATAACGCCCGGACAAGGCGACCAACATCTCGCGCACGCCGGGCACCAAACGAAACGCCGGCGGGCGATGCGGCAAAAGGCGCGCCAACCAGGAAATCAAACGCACTAACTCATCGTCGATCCCCAGCCGGTCCGGCCAGGCATAGAGGGTGTTGAAGGGCTCCTCCAGCGCCATGACCACCCGGCGGGCCACCTGTTGTGGGGTCCACCGAGGGAAGAGGAAACGGAATGGACGCAGCAGGTGCGCCAGACGGGCCACCATGAGGTCGTCGGTGTCGCTCAAGGTACCGTCCACATCGAAAAACACACCTTGCACACGCGTGACCTCCAGCATCACCCCTCCTGCTGAGCGCGGACGGCGGCCAACACGGCCCGGGCCAGGTCTTCCCCGGGGGCCATGATCCACACAGTCGTACGAGGCCCGGCAAAGAGCACATGGAACGCCGTGGCCGTGCGCCACACGGTCAGCCCTTCGCGAACTTCGGCGCGGGTTCCGGTGCGGGCATTGAGGTACTGCATAAAGGCCTTGGTGAATTCATAGCGTTCTGCGCCACTGGCCCACACCACCTGAGAAACCAGCAACAGGGCACCGCTCTCACGATGACGGAAGAGGGCGTAAGCATCCCCATCCCATCCATCCGCTGCAGCGCGGGCCACCCCTGCGTCCAAACGCACGGCGGGCTCCACCCCATAGGCCAGCAAAGCCAGCACCCCCCACTCACCCAGCGTTCCTTGGGCGACCTTTTCCCATTCCGTGCCCAACACCGGAGCCAGCGCGGGCAAGGTGACGGACAACGGCTGGACATCGGGATAGCGTTCCGGGTGCAGGATTTGCTCGCTGCTGACCGGTGGCGCGGCATAGGCCGCGTTGACCGCCTCCCAGCCGCCGCGACTGTACAGCACGGCCACGAAATTGAGCCCAGCCTCATACGGGAACAGCGCCTGGTGTTGCACAAACCAGAGCAATCCAGCCAACCCCATCCCTTCCACCGTCTGCGCCTGCATTTGCCGTTGCTCGGCCGGAGAAGCGTACTGGGCCGCCCAAAAGACCGCGCTCCACAACGCATCCCCTTGCGTCAGCGCCGCCCTGGCCCGACAGGCATCCTCCTTCAGGAGACAGGAGAACGAAGGCACATTGGCCACGCCAAAGGCCTGCCAGGCGAAATTTTGCGCCTGTAGGGCGTGCACAAAAGCGCGCACATAAGCCCCTTTGGCGGCCCCATCGAAAGGCACCTCCGCGTTCAGGGCCATGGTTTGCGCCGGGGCATCATACACCGCGAACCGGCGGGCCACCGCCGCATCGAAAAGACGGTAATACGCCTTCCAGAGGGAATCGCCCACCCTCCGCCACCCCAGGGCGGTGAGCACCAGGGCTTCCCGGCCTACTTCTTCGGCGGGGTACGCGTCCAGGAACCCCGCCGTCCATTGCTGCGTCCACGCCTGCCGAGAGTAGACTTTCCGGGGGAGGGCGCGCAAAATGGCCAACTGGCGCACATCGGCCACCTCGCGTTCCATCCGCTCCAGCGCAGCCACCACCTCCGGTGCGAGCGCCTGGGAGGCCGCGGTGGGCGTCGGGGAAGGGACGAACAGGGCTGTGGCCCGTGGAACAGGCTCCCGGGTGGGCGTCACGGGCACAGATGAGGCAGGGGCAGCCTCCTCCCCCACGCGGGCAAAAGTCCAAAAGAGGGCCACGATGCCCCCCCAGAGGACGAGCAAAGCCGCCACCTTCCAGAAACGCGCTTTCATCCCGGTTTTCCCCCGTCGGCCATGAGCCACGATAGCGTCATAGCACCTCCTCGTCTCCCCGGTCGGGATAATGCACTGCTTCAATCCCGTTGGCCTGCAACAACGCCTTCAGCGGCTCGGCCCCTTTGGGTTCGCCGTGCACCAAATAGACGCTTTTCAGCGTCTCCCGGGTGTTCAAGGCATACTTCAGCAAAATATCCTGCCCCGCATGGGCCGAAAAGCCACCGATGGTGACCACCTCGGCGCGCACTTCGTACCACTCCCCGAAAATCCGCACCCGCTTTTCGCCTTCGGCCAAACGGCGGCCCAGAGTGTGGGGCGCCTGCCAGGAGACGATGACCACTGTGTTGCGCGGGTTGGTGATGTTGTTCTTCAGGTGATGCAGAATCCGCCCCACTTCGGCCATCCCCGAAGCGGAAAGGATGATCATCGGTTCGTGACGGTCGTTGAGCGCCTTGGATTCCTCCACCGAGCGCACATACTCCACCAGGCCAAAGCCCAGCACATCCTCATGGTTGTGCAGTAGGGCCAGGGCTTCCTCGTCGAAACATTCCGGATGAGCGCGGTAAATCTGAGAGGCGTTGACCGCCAACGGGCTATCCACCACGATGGGGATGCGAGGCAGACTCCCTTCGCGGATCATCCGGTTGAAAGCATAGACCAGTTCCTGGGTGCGTCCCACAGCAAAGGCGGGGATGATGATCTTGCCTCCCCGGGCCACGGTGCGCAAGGTCACTTCGCGCAATTCCTCAAAGGCCGGTCCGGGGTCGCGGTGAGGCTTATCGCCGTAAGTGCATTCCATGAGCAGAAAATCGGCTTTTTCGGGCAACACCGGATCGCGCAGGATGGGCAGATGGGGACGCCCCACATCCCCGGAGAACCACAACCTCCGGGTACGGCCCTTTTCTTCAATGTCCAGCACCACCGCCGCGGACCCCAAAATGTGGCCCGCGTCCACAAAATGGGCCACTACCCCAGGGGCCACCTCAAAGAGCTTGCCGTAATCGGTGGGGACGAAATGCGTCGCCACCATGGCCGCGTCTTCGATGGTGTACAAGGGCTCGACGGGCGGCTCTCCGCGTCGACGGCGCTTCTTGTTCAGATAAGCAGCATCGGACTCCTGGATATGCCCAGAGTCCAAGAGCATGAGGTTGGCCAGATGGGCCGTGGCCGGGGTGGCGTAAATCGGCCCCCGATACCCTGCCTTGATCAAATGGGGCAGATTGCCGCTGTGGTCGATGTGAGCATGGGACAAAATCACCGCGTCAATGGAACGGGGGTCATACGGAAAAGTACGGTTGCGCGCGTAGGTCTCGCGCCGACGGCCCTGGAAAAGCCCGCATTCGAGCAAAACGCGCGCCCCGTTGACCTCCAGCAAATGCGCCGAACCGGTCACGGTTCGGGCGGCGCCCCAAAAAGTCAAGCGCATGGCTCTCTCCTTTCGTCGTGCAGAGTGACCCCTGCAAAAGAGGCACCTATCGCAGGCCAGTCATTTCGTAAACGCGAAGGGGCGTCTTCTTGCCCTTGACCGACAGGGGAGGCAAAGGCCGCACTGCGACCCGCTCCTGCACCAGGCGCCAGGTGGCCTCGGTGAGCAGGATCTGCCCCGGCCGGGCGGCCTCCTCCAGGCGTTTAGCCACATTTACCGCATCGCCGATGACGGTGTAATCCAGGCGTCGCTCGCTGCCCACCAGGCCAATCACCGCCTCACCCGTATGAATCCCAATGCCCATCCCCAACCGCCAGGCCGGGGGGAGTTGGGGGTGCAACTGACGCAACCGCTGTTGCATCGCCCAGGCCGCCCGCACCGCACGCAAGGCGTGGTCCGGCTGGGGCACGGGGGCGTTGAACCAGGCCATGGCCGCATCGCCGATGAACTTGTCCACCGTCCCGCCTTCCTCCAGAAGCACCCCGGCGGCCAGAGCCAGATAGCGGTTGAGCATGGTCACCAGGGTTTCCGGGGAGACCTGTTCTCCCAAGGCTGTGAAACCTCGCAGGTCGGCGAACACCACGGTGATCTCCCGCCGCTCGCCTCCGGGGCGCAGTTGCTCCCAACTCAACTGCCGAATGACCTCGGGCGACACCATCCGCTCAAAAATGCGCTGCATCTCCTCCAGATGACGCTGCTCGGTGAGGTCGTGAATGACCAGTGTCGCCCCCAACAACTGGCGGTTCTCTCCGTACCAGGGGGACATGGAGAGTTGCCAGTACACCCTGCCCCGGCCGGGCCAATGCGGCGAGACCTCCACCCCCACCACCTCGCGGCCTTCCTCTACCACCACGGGCCAGTAACTGCGCAAGGTAGAAGCCAGCGGGGCCAACACCTGTTCCCATGGATAGCCTTTGACTTCCTCAAAGGAGGCGCACAACAGGCGCTCGGCCGCACGGTTGCACATCACAATGCGCCCCTCGGTATCCACGGTCACCACCCCGCTGGCAATGGAGGCGAAGACCCGATCCAGCAGGTCCTTCAACTGGCTTACCTCAGCCAATGCCCGCCGCACCTCCTGAAACAGGCGGGCGTTTTCCAACGCGGTGGCCGCCTGGTGGGCAAAGGCCATCAACATCCCCAAATGTTGCGGCGCAAAGGCCCCGGAACGCATCCGGTGATCCACATAAATCACCCCTACCAGACGGTCCTTCACTTTGAGCGGGACGCAAATGACCGACTTGAGGTGGTACAACGCCACGCTTTCTCCGTTGCGAAAGCGGGGATCGTGCTGCGCGTTGCTGGTCAACACCGGCTCGCCCGTGGCTACCACCCGTTGCACAATGGAACGGCTGAAGTTCAACTCGGCGGGCGAAAGGTCCTCCTGTTCCCAATGACGAGCGATCACCGTGCGCAACTCCCCTTGTTCCTCCCGCAACATCAAAAAGCCGCGCTCGGCCTGGGTCAGCCGGATGATGTAGTCAATCACCATCTGAAGCACGGTGTCCAAATCCAGCGAGGAGTTCATGGCCTGGGCCACATCCATCAGCGCCAGCGATTGCCGATGGGCCACGGCCAGGGCCTCTACATCCCGCTGGATATCCTCCACCAAGGCCACCAGGCGCTCCCATTCGGTGTGCATGGCCGGCAGATCTTGCCGGGTGACCCGCGCCAGATAGCGCACCAGATGGCGCAGCGAAGCCAATCGCTGTCTCAAGCCGGAAGTTTCGAAAGAGGGTTGGGCCATACCTCAAGGATACTACAAATCGTCAGCCAGAGGGGCTGGCCCGCGCCCGGGGAAGCGTCGGAGACGGCGAGACACCTAACGACCCCTCCGCCAACGCTGCCGCAAGGCCCGCCAGGCCGTCCGACGAATCTGCCGGCGGGCGCGGCGTACGGGTTCCAGGGGCACCACCACCTTATCCGGTGGGGCGAAATGCAGGCGCACATACGCCTGGACGACCACGCCCACGGCGTCGCGGGCCAGGGGGAGCAGCCGGGCCAACCGTTCCGCCCGCTCTCCAGGCCCTTCCCCCAGCGCAGGCGCAGCGCCCAGCAAACGCAACCACACCTGCAGTTCCCAAAAGGCGCGGTCCACCTCGCCCATCCGCGTCCAGCGCCCCCATTGCCGCAGCCAACGAGGCTCCCGCCGGAAAACCCGGCGCGTCACCGCCAACAACCGATTCGGCAGCCACGGCCGCTGCAACGCCCAGAGCCCCCGGCGAGCAAGGTGAGTCCACCCAACCCCGCCAGCAACGAAAGCAGCCAACGCCACTCCACGCCCTGCGCAGCGGGTTCCCCCTCCGGCGAGGAGGCCTCAGGCCCGCCTAGAGAGGATGGCGTGGCGCCGACCGGGGCACCCGCACCCAGTTCCAGCCGCCGCCGGCGCAGCCACTCCTGAGGGGAGAGCCACTCCTCCTCGCCTTCCCCCAACGCCGGAGCAGGTGGCCGATCGCCGGGGCGCACCAAAGCAGAACGCGCCACCGTGGGCTCAAAAGGCACCCATCCCACCCCAGGGAAGTACACCTCCGGCCAGGCGTGGCTATCCCGCTCGCGCACCTGATAGGCGCCGTCGGTGTAGCGCCCTGGGCATAGCCCACGGCCAGGCGCGCCGGGATGCCCATCAGACGCAACAACACCACCTCGGCCGTAGCGTAATAGGTGCAAAAGCCCTCCTGGGCCTCAAAAAGGAACCAGTCCACCGGGTCTTTCCCCGGCGGCGGAGGCGCCGGGAGAGGGTTGCGATAAGCCATCTGCGCCCGCAGGTAGGCGGTGAGCATCTGGGCCCGGTCATAAGGGTTGTCGACCTGCTGGGCCAGCGCCGCGGCCAACTGACGCACCCGCGCGGAGATGTCCTCCGGCACCTGAAGATAAGGCGCTACCCAAGAAGGGTAATCCGTGCCCGCCTGTCGGAGTTGCTCCGCCGTCAGGGCCACCCGCCAAGCCCGCACCCGGTAACCGCTCCCGGCGGGTAAGGGCTCCTGGGCCACAAAAGCCAAGGGGTCAACCAGTCCCTCGCCCAGGAGGACGGCCCGCAGTTGGTAGGGCACATCCAGCACCTGCGCAGGATACAGGGCCGTATAGAGCACCAGAGCGGGTTGGGCCAAAACAAAACGCAAGGTGACTTCTTCCCCGGCCTCATCCGGACGCGGGAAAGCCACCCCCGAAGGGGCCATGCTCGCGGCGTTCTGGACCTGCCAAAGCCCCTGCCGATAAGTGGTGTACACCTGCATCCGCCAATAGTACCGCTCTCCCAAAACCGCCCGAGGGGCCTCGACCCGAAAGACCAGGGTGTCCGTTTCTGGCACGCCCAACCCCAGGGGCAGCCGTTCGGCATACCCCACCACTCCCCACACCTTGGTGCCCTGGAGGGGTTCCACCAGACGCCCCAGACGACGCTGGATGCGCTCCCAGGGGCGGGTCACCCGCTGCCAGGTTTCCCGCACACCGGGCAAAGCCGCCTCCCAGCGCGGCAGGTGCCAGGCCAGCACCCCCACCAGCACCACCGCGCCCAAGGCCACCCGTAGCCAGTCCCATCCCAGGTCCAGGGGGATCAACAGGTGCCGCGCGCGCCAGCCGCGCACGCGTTCTCCAAATCCAAAGGTGTGCCGGGCCAGATACAGCATGGCCAGTCCCGAATAGACCAGCAAATAGACCGTGCGGGCGCGCACATAGGGGTCGTAGGCCTGGATGACCCACAGGGCCAGCAACGGAGGCAGCAGCACGCGCCACAACGCCCGCCGCCGGGCGACGGAAAAGCCCACGAACCACCCCAAAGCCCAGGCTGCCACCACCAACAGGGCCAGGAACAACACGGGATCGCCCACCGGGCGGTCGGCGGCGAAATCCTGCCAGGCCCCCTGCAGGCGCTGGGCCAGCACAACCAGCTGGACGCGGAGGGGAGCCAAGCGGGCCACGCTCCTCGCCAGCCCGAGGGGCAACAGGACCTCGCCATAGGCCAAAGCGAGCAACGCGACAAAAGGCCAGCGCCAGCGCGTCACCCCCGCCAGGGCGCCCAAACCATAAGCCAGCAACAACGCGCCGGAGGCCAGCCCCAGGCCCGCGGTCCAGGCGGTCGCCTCCAGGCGTCCGGCCAAGGTGAGCAACAAAAAGCCCCCCAACAGCACCAACACACCGTCGGGGGCAGGGTGCGGAGGCTGCGTCGAGGGGGGCTTGTTGTGAAAAGACGCGCTCATGGTATGGGCATTATACCCCCTGGAGAAGCCCTTTCAGCAACTAACGGAGGGCGCGCAGAACGATAAACCCGGGTTCGGGCCGCCAACGACCTGAAGCCGGCTCGGCACCCCATGTTACCGGTCAGTCCAGCCCCAGCGCCCGGCGCAAGGCAGGCAGATTGCCCGCCGGGACCACCGGGGCGGGCGGCACGGCTTGCATGGCCGCCTGCACATCCTTCAACCCGCTCCCCGTGAGCAACACCAGCACCGGGTCCTCCGGCGTGAGCCAACCGCGGCGCAACGCCTCGCGCAGGCCGGCCCAGGCCGTGGCCGCGGCCGGCTCGGCGAAAAGCCCCACCCGGCCCAACTCGGCCATGGCCTCCAGAATAGCCTCATCGCTCACCGTGAGGTAGGCCCCGTGGGTTTCCCGCACGGCCCGCAACGCGCGCCGCCCATCGCGGGGCAAATCCACGCTGATGCTGTCGGCGATGGTTTGGGCCTGTACCGAGGCAACTTCCGTGGCCCCGGCTTCCCAGGCGCGGGCAATGGCCGCCGAGCCCTCGGCCTGCACACCGTAAAGGCGCGGCTTCTGCTCCAGCCAGCCCAACTGCTGCAGGTCCCAAAACCCTTTGTACACGCCGCTGATGATGTTG
Organism: Anaerolineae bacterium; assembly: GCA_011176535.1. Classification (NCBI taxonomy): domain Bacteria; kingdom Bacillati; phylum Chloroflexota; class Anaerolineae; species Anaerolineae bacterium. The sequence goes on from DUEP01000014.1 coordinate 30,821, forward strand.
CCATCGCCCACAGGGACGAAGATGTGCAGCGGTCGTTCGAGGCGTTGACGCAGCAACACCTGTTCCCAGATCTCGTAGGCCACGGTCTTCTTACCCTCGACGGTGAAGGGGTTGAACCCCGTGTTGCGGCAGTACCAGCCGAGGGTTTCCGAGGCCTCGATGGACAGGTCAAAGGCGTCATCGTAGGTCCCGTCCACCAGGCACACCTGAGCGCCGTAAATGAGCAACTGGGCGATTTTGGCCCGCGGAGCCCCTTTAGGGGCCAGAATGACCGCCCGCAACCCCACCGCCGCGGCCATGCCGGCCAAAGCCGCGCCGGCGTTCCCTGTGGAGGCCGTGATCACCGTATCCACACCCAGAGCCAAGGCGCGGGCCACCACCACGGCGCTGGCGCGGTCCTTGAGGGAAGCGGTGGGATTGCGGCTTTCATCCTTGAGCCAGAGCCAGGAGAGGCCCGTGGCCTGGCGCAAAGCGGGAGGGGAGAACACCGGCGTCCAGCCCACCGAAGCCAGGGGCGTGGTGGCAAAATCGGGGTCCGGCACAGGCAACAGGGGGAGATAGCGCCACAGGGAGGGCACATTTCCCATGAGGCCCGGAAACGACGGGGACAGCACCCGCTTCAAGGAGGGGTAGTCCAACCAGACATCCAGGTTCCCATCATCCTCAGGGCAAGTATAGGTGACTTCGTCAGGGGCGTAGGTGCGACCACAGCGCGAACAACGGTAGCGAAAGGTCATGATCCGGCCTCCCAGGTTGGGGTCGCCAAAGGCGGTGAAGCCGCCCAAATCCGCTGCAAAATGGCCTGGGCCTCGTCGGGCGGGGCAAGGTGCACCGTGCCATCGCCATCGGTGTGCACCGGGATGAACCGGTAGGCCACCAGGCGTCGGCCCTCGAAGGTCAACTCAAGCATGGCGCCTTGCTGCGTTTCCAGGGACCAACTCTGATCGAAGACGAAGTTGCCCAGGCTGTAAAACACCGGCACATTGTCCAGGATGGTCATGCCCTGCACCACATGGCTGTGGTTGCCCACCACCACATCAGCGCCGGCCTCCACGAAGCGACGGGCCCAACGCCGCTGCTCGTAAAGGGGGGTGGCGTGGTACTCCGGGCCCCAATGGGGCAGCGCCACGACCACATCGGCCTGAGCGCGGGCCGCCTGCATGGCCTTCTGCAGGTTGGCTTCGGTGAGCGGGGCGGCGCCGGGGGTATCCTGCCCGGCGAAGGAGCGCTCTTCGATTTCGTTCAAGGCCACGAAGGCGTAACGCACCCCGCCAAAGGTGAGCACCAGGGGCTGCAGCGCCTCGTCCACATTGCGCCCGCCGCCCAAGACAGCCAGCCCTGCGCCCCGGAGGGCCTCCAGAGTGTCCAGAAAAGCCCCGTCGCCCCCGTTCTTGATGTGATTGGTGGCCACATTCACCGCGTCGAAGCCTGCCCAAGCCATGGTTGCGGCGTGAGCCGGGTCGCCCACCAGCAAAAAGGTGCGCATGCAGCCGGTAGGGGGGACTTGAGAGGTCAGGGCGCTGTTGAGCAGGGCAAAAGCGTAATCGGCCTGGCGGATGAGGGGAGCCACCTCGGCATAGATGTAGCGGTCGTCGCCCCGCTGGTCGGCCGCGGCGCGCACGCAACGGGCAGGGACAATGTTGCCCACGAAAAGGAAGGTCACCCGGGAGGGGGTGGGGGTGGGCGTGGGGCTGGGCGTCGGGGTGACGGTCGGCGTCTGCGTGGGCAGGAAGGTGGGCGTGGGCGGCAGCGGCGGCCAGGGCATGAGCGTGGGCGAAGGGTCGGCAGAACGGGCCGACGGCGACCACGGCGCTTTGGCGGCTGCGGTGGGGCGACAGCCGAGTAGCAGCAAGAGCGCGAAGAGAGGGAAAAGAGTTCGCAAACGCATGGCTACTCACGATGGGCGGCCAGGGCGCGGCGGAGTTCGGCCTGCACCTCCGGGTCGTGCTCAACGGCCCGCGCGGCTTCCAGGGCCGCGCGGGCCTGGGGCGTGCCGA